>JAAYJI010000228.1 GCA_012523015.1 Candidatus Hydrogenedentota bacterium | reverse complement strand
TGCCTACGCTGCGTATGGAATCGAGGGAACAGCTTCCTTCATCGCCGCCGCAATGGACAAATACGGGAATGTTGTGGAGGAAGGCGGGTCGATCAATGCGGCAATAGCGCAGCGTCTTTTCCAGCGTTTCGTTGCCGCAGTCCAATTTAATATCGACGGAGAAAAAGCCCCGTTCCCCGGGCGCATCGCTGACGACATACCAATAGCCTGAATTGGCGGGCATGGTGAAGGGTTCGATGGCGACCTCAATGCGCTTGTCGTTGTTGTTGGGTTTGAAAAGAAGGAAACCCGAGACCTGCACATCACGGGGCGCGTGAATCTCGAGGATGAGCGGATCATCGCAGTACACAAAAGGTACGGGCTGATCGGGCGCGAGACTCACATCGACAACAGCCGGTAAACAGAAAAGGAATAGGAATGGCAGCATCATATTAATTCACCAAAAACGGATTGGTCGCCCGCTCCTCTCCAATGGTGGTCTCAGGCCCGTGCCCGCTGTACACCACCGTATTATCATCCAAGTCCAACAAGTGTTCACGGATACTCTGCATCAATTGGCGCATGCTCCCGCCGGGCAGGTCGGTGCGCCCCACGCTGCCGGCAAATAATACATCGCCCACAAAGGCGACGCCGGGCGTGATCAATACAACGTGGCCGGGCGCGTGTCCCGGTGTATGGCGCACTTCGAAGACCGTATCGCCCAAGGACAGCTGCTCTCCATGTTCGAGAAAGCGGTCCGGATCGGGCGAAGGCGGAAAGGGTACGCCAAACATGCGCCCTTGATCGGCAAGGCTGTGCAGCAGCGGCAGATCGTCTTTGTGGCAGAGCAAGGGCGCGCCCGTCAGCTTCTTGAGTTCCGCGTTGCCGCCGCAGTGATCACAATGGCAGTGGGTATTGATGATCATGGTCACCGTGCAATCCGCCAAATAATCTTTCATGGGCGCCGTCACTTCTCCCGGATCAATGACCATGGCTTCGCTGCCCTCTTTCACGATATAGCAATTGGTAAAAAACGGGGTTACCGGAAAGCATACAATTTCCACGTTCCCAGGCTCCTTCTATCAGCAATCGGTAGAACAGGGGTATCCCGCGGGACACCGCCTTAGAATAATCGCACAAAAAGAGTATTGTACCAAAAAACAGTAGGATCTGTCCCCCGCAGTCGAAACAGCGGTCTTAGCGTCACGGAGCGGAAGCGCCCGACTTCAGGTCAAGGGCAGGATCGCGCCCCCAAGTTCTTCAAAGATCATGGCGGAATCACCGTGAAAAAAGTCAGTCGTTGCGAAGGCGCTCCGGTCCATGTTCACTTCCACGATCTGCTTGGGCAGCGTATTTTGTTGCTTTTTGTTGTTCTCCAAGAAGATATGGCCGCGAAACGAAATGGCATTCAGCGCGTCGGCCGTGTCGATAGAGTAGAGCTCATAAAAGATGCGTAAGGGCAATTCTTGGAGGAGCCGCGCATAGAGCATGCTTTGTTCATTCTCGCTGAGCAGGACTTCATGGAAGAGTTCGTCATCTTCGTTGTAGTCAACCTTCACCAGCCGCGGCAGCGCGCGCAAGGTGGGCATCAAATAATCGACAACAAGGAGCCGGTTCGTTTCGTCGTAATCCATCTCATAGCTGTGTGGGAAACAGGTTGGATAGGAAAACTGCGCCAAAGCCATATCGAAGAAATCCAGAACGGCGTTGGCTTCGCGCTCGTGAAAGGCCGCCGTTTTCTCTTTGATCAGCGCAATGCAGGCTTCCCGCTGACGGAGAAAGGCCTCTTTGTCCTGTTGCCACTTCCTCACTGTTTCTTCATGTTTGGCCTGTGCAGCCTTAAGAGATTTTTGGTACTGCAGCCACTGCTGTTCATAGTTATGTTTGATCTGCCCGCACATCTGCTGCCAGTGTCGGTGATAGGCTTCAAAGCGGGCAAAGGCTTCCCGTTCCTTGGCTTCCCGTTTTTTGCGCATCAACGAATCCATGACCTCCCGTTTCGGTTGGAAGGCGGGATCGGTAGGCTGTGGTTCTCGGGGAAAGGCAGGTTGGGGCGGCGGCACAGGCGCACTGCCCGACACGGGCTTGACGACAGGATATTCGGAACAGGTCTTGAAATAGTCCCAATCAAAGGTTGCGCCTTCTTCAAGGCGCTGCACGAGCCCGTGGTAGGCTGTATGGAGTTCCTGTTGCGCGAAGGCCGTCCGTTCATCAGCGATTTTCAGTTTGTGGCGCAGCTTCAAATCAAGGCGCTTCGCGTTCATCTCCAAACCGAGCTTCTTATGTTTAATCGCCTTCCGCTCCTCCCATTTTGCCTTCCAAATCTTTTCTTGCAGAGCCGCTTTATGGATGACAAATTCAGGCGTGTCCGACGAAATGCTGCGATGTCTGGGGAGTTCTGAACAATAGACGGGCATACGATAGCGTTTGTGCCCAAAGGCAGTTATGTAGGCGGTTATAGATGATTTATCATACATGGCAAACCCACCTGTTCTATCTCACGGAGCACTGTTTACAAAGCACGCCATCCGCTTTGAAGGCTCCACTTGTACGGAACCCGGCGTCACACTTCCATCATGACGCCCTACTTACCCTACACTATATCATAAATCAAAAGAAATAACATTTATCAATATTTCAAGATTGGTTCCAACCATGGTGCAAAGGACCAGCCCCCTTACCCAAGCCCAGATCTTGACCCTGTCGTATCGCCTCGGTCAGATAGTTCTTCGCAAGGCGCACCGCCTGTGCCACGCTTTGCCCTTTGCCCAAGTAGCACGCGATGCCCGCCGCATAGGTGCAGCCTGTTCCGTGAGTATTGGCCGTATCCAACCGTTCTTCTTCAAAGGTGAGGATCTCTTCGCCGTCGAAAAGATAATCCACCGCCGAGGCGGACGGCAGATGTCCTCCCTTCAGCAATATGTACTTGGGACCTAAGGCGTGCAGACGCCGGAGCAAGGGCGCTATATCTTTCTCCTGCTTCAAGGTCACGCCTGCCAGCTCTTCCGCTTCCGGTATGTTGGGACATAGAACCGTTGCCAAAGGCAAGAGATCTTGTTTCAATGCCTCTACCGCATCAGCTTTGAGTAAGTGGGCGCCGCTTTTCGAGATCATGACCGGGTCAACCACGATATTGCGCAGCTTCAAGCTGCGCAGACTCTCGGCAACGGCTGAAACGATGGCGGCACTGCTGAGCATCCCCGTTTTAAGGGCATCAACACCAATATCTTCCACTACCGCAGCAATTTGGTCTTGGATGCAGTCAATGGGGATCTCGTGAATATTGCGCACTTCCACCGTGTTTTGCGCCGTGATGGCGGTGATGGCAGTCATGCCGAAACAGCCGAGTGCTGAACAAGTTTTCAGGTCTGCTTGAATACCGGCGCCGCCGCCGCTGTCGCTGCCCGCAATGGTCAAGATACGCGCTAAAGATTTCCGTTCTTGTTGGTCCCCCATTTCTTTCACGCCCCCTCTGCTTGGTTTTTCTTTTTCGCCGCAGGTTTTTTTGCAGCGGCCTTTTTCGCCGCAGGTTTCTTGGCAGCCGTCTTCTTTTTCGCCGCAGCCTTCTTCCTCGGCGCAGCTTTGGCTTTCGCCGCATTCTTTTCCGCAGCCTTTACCAGAAGCGCCAGCGCTTCATCAATTTTCAGCGTATCGGGCGATTGCGTCTTGGGCAGGGAAGCGTTCGTTGTTCCATCGGTCACATAAGGGCCGTAGCGCCCTTCATAAAGATCGATAGCGGGGCTGTCATCTGTTGCCTCACGGAGGTTGCGCAGCAGTTTTTTAGCGCCCCGGCTGTTCTTGGGCTGCGCTAAAATAGCGAGGGCCTCTTCCAGCGTAAGCGTGAGCAGCACGGCCGCGTTAATACTGCGGAAATCACCGTCATGGACGACATAGGGGCCAAAGCGGCCGATACTGACGCTCACCGATTTACCCGTGTCGGGGTGTTCGCCAAGCTTTCGCGGCAGTTCCAAGAGCTGCAGCGCTTTTTCGAAGGTGACCTCATCGGGACTCATCCCCCGGGGCAATCCCATGCGCTTCGGTTTCTCGTCGCCGTCCGATTCGCCCAGCTGCACGTAGGGGCCGTATGGGCCTTCCAAGAGGTAGACCCGTTCGCCTGTAGTTGGACAGGTGCCCAAGCCCTCTTCGCGTTTCGATTTCGTGTTGAGAATATGAACCGCCTTTTCCACTTTTAATTCATCGAAATACACTTTTTCGGGAATTGTGGCAGTCTCTGTCTGTCCGTCTTTGAATTCGCGCTGGAGGAAGGGCGCCGTTTTCCCAACGCGGATGACGATTGCGTCGCCTTCAGCATCTTCGCCCACGGGGATCACGGGGAAATCTACCGACGAAAAGGAATCGTGTACCCGCGGTTTGAGTCCTTTACCGTCGGCCGTTTCCCCGAAATAAAAGCCTTTGAGGAAAGAGAGCCAATCTTGCTGTCCTTCGGCGATAGCGTCGAGCTTATCTTCCATCCGCGAGGTGAAGCCTAAATCCACATAATCGGAAAAATGTTCCCGTAAAAGGAAGATGACGGCAATACCGATATAGGTCGGCGCCAGCGCCGTACCGACACGCTCCACATAGCCGCGCTGCTGAATGACGGCGACGGTGGGCGCATAGGTGGACGGCCGGCCGATGCCCTCCTCTTCAAGGCGCCGTACGAGCGAAGCTTCCGTATACCGTGCCGGCGGCTGCGTTTCATGACTCGTCGCGCTGAGCCCTTCCAGCAGGATATCGGCCCCTGCCGCGGTGGAGACGGTCATCCCCACAGCCAGGGCAGGCAGCTCCTTATCTTTTTGCTGGCCGCTCATGACCTTCAGGAATCCCGGGAAGATGACGACGGAGCCGTTCGCCCGAAATACTGCCGTCTCCTCCTCGCTCTTCGCCTCCAGATCAACGGTGGTACGCATGATTTTGGCGTCCGCCATTTGGCTGGCAATGGTACGGCTCCAGATCAGCTGATACAAACGCAGCTCATCTTGGCTTAAATAGCGCGCCACCGAATCGGGCGTATACCGGATATTGGTGGGCCGTATGGCTTCGTGCGCTTCCTGCGCCAGTTTCGACTTCGTCTTATATTGACGGCGCGTGTGGTAGTTCGCGCCGAACTGATCGGTAATATAGGCTGCCGCTTCCTGAAGCGCTTTCTCGCTCAACACCACGGAGTCTGTACGCATGTAGGTGATGAGCCCTTCCCGCGCCCCATCGCCCATGTTCACGCCTTCATACAGCTTTTGGGCAACCTGCATGGTTTTGCGCGGAGAAAAGCCGAGCACGCCGCTGGCTGCCTGCTGCAGCGTTGAGGTGATAAAAGGCGGATACGGCCGTTGGGTACTTTCTTTTTCTTCTAGAGAGACCACATGCCAGGGCACAGCGGCTTTCAGAATTTCCAAGAGGGTGTTAATCTTCTCTTCGTCCAGCCAAATAGGCGCGGAACTGCCCTCCTTCTTCAAGCTGCCCGTGGCAGGATCAAAGTCTTTTCCCCCCGCAACACGCTGCCCCTTCACGGTGGTGAGGGTGGCGGAAAAGGACTTGCCATCCCGCGACAAGGCCGCTTCGGCATCCCAATAGGCGGATTTCATGAAGGCGCGCCGTTCTTCTTCCCGTTCAACGACAAGCCGCAACGCAACACTCTGCACACGGCCGGCGCTGAGCCGCCCTCGGATCTTGCGCCACAATACGGGCGACAGTTCATAACCGAAAAGGCTGTCTAAGATGCGCCGTGTTTCCTGGGCGCGCACCAACTGTTCATTCACGGAGCGCGGCGATTTCAAAGCGTTTTTAATGGCATCGGCTGTGATTTCGTGGAAGGCGATGCGTCTGACCGGTACTTTCGGTTTGAGTATTTCCAGCAAGTGCGAGCTGATGGATTCGCCCTCGCGGTCTTCGTCCGTTGCGAGAATGATTTCATCCGCGTCCTTACAGGCTTTTTTCAATTCGCTAATATGCCGCTTACTATCTTTTTGGATGACGTAGAGAGCGGAAAAATCTTCGTCCACATTGACGCCGAGCCGCGACCACGAAGCGCCTTTATAAGCGGCAGGAATTTCGCCCGCCGACTTGGGCAGATCGCGGACATGCCCAAAACTCGCCAGCACTTTATAGTCTTTACCTAAAATATTGCCAATGGTGGTCGCCTTGGCAGGAGATTCCACAATAACCAGTTTCACGTTTTTTTGATCCTTTTGTCCATAGGTCGCAATCATCATAACACAGCGCCGCTGCTCATGATCTTGTCCGCTCTTTTGCGAAGAAACAAGCCCCTACACTTGACAGAGGCTGAAAAATCCAGAATATACACCAGATTATTGGACTGAAACAAACTAATCAGCCTTAAGATATCTGAATCGGAGATAACGAACGGTTATTTCGCAATCCGCAACCAGCGCTTCAGATTGTACTGGCTCCGGTTAATAATTCAGATATCGGCCTGTCCAAATACCGCATCATTCGGAAAAAAGGAACGGATATAAGATGAAAACGTCGGCGCTAATGGCGGCGATTATCATTCTCTTTCCCCGAATTCCGCACGATGTTGTGCGTATTAACAACATGGCTACTCAGCAAAACAGATGTTAATAGTCCAACCATGCGAATGACATATCGGCGGGCAGGCGGGTCAAATCAAACAATATGGCTGTATTGTCTTTTGTTTGACCTGTCTTCTGTCCTGTAAGAAATTCCCAGACAATTTCTTTATCCGGTGTTACTTCAATGGCGCAGGCTTTTTCGGATTCAATCATCAGCGTATTCCCGTTGGGAAGACGATAGGCCCTTCCGTTCGTATCTGAATGAAAAGGACGGGCATCGGAACCTTCAAAGCGCCAAATTTCCTTCATGGACGCAATATCAAATTCATAGACTATGGAATGGTCCATACGGGCATAATTGTCAAACAATAATAAGGATCCTGTTTCAAGAATATGGGGATCATGCTGACCGCGCCAAGGACCACGCTGTGCCCATACGACCTTTCTCATCTCAAGATCGACAACTGCAATGGTATTTATTTCTCGCAGAGAGGTTAAGACCTGACCTTCACGAAATTGCGGCAGCAGCCCCGCATCATGTATTCCCAAGATATGAACGGCATTGGCGTGAAATACATCTCCCTTTTTCCGCTGACTCTTGTCCCAAATATGACGATAATCGGGGGAATTTTCAAAACACTCCAGCAAAGACACGTTTTTCTTTTCGTTGCCGTCAGGATCAAGAACAGTAATAAAGTCTTCTTGGATTATCTGTTTCGGTGAAATGCGAGGTATGACATGTTGTTGCTGGGTCAGGACATAAATGTCACCGTTAGGGGCAACATCCAAGCTGTGGTGCGCCGCATTAGATTGATACCACTGCACCTCGGAATGCTTGTCCAATTTGAAAAGAGCATGGGAACGTTGGATTACCAGGAGTTCTCCCTTGTTGAGCAGACGTGCTGCCGTCCAGAAGTCATCCTCACTGATCTCAGGATCATTTTCTTCCGCAATTTCAGGAAAGAGTTTTTTCCATCTATGTATAATTTTTCCGTTCATATCCATTAAAATTGCCTCAGGACCATGTTCTGAAACGTAAAGATTGAAACCGGGACAAGCGCGTTCATGATCGTATATCAACACGCCGGCGCCCTCAGCAGCCGCGTCAGAGGTTATAAAATAACCCAGTGCTTGCAGACGCGCAATTTCTTCTTTCTGTTCTTCGTCTTCTGTAGTTTCTGCAATTTTAGTGAAGTCCATGATGTTTTTGTTATTAGATTCGTTTCCTGTTTGGGGGTGTAATCTAAGCTCCATAACCTCGTTCAGATAAGCGTCGCGATCCTGTCTTTGCGGCTCATTAAAAACGCGCAATTGCGGGGATTCGACCTCCGGCGGCAGACTCCAGACCTCGTCAAAGTTCCACCCCTGTTCAATGAATATGGAAGGGTTTTGAAAATCACCGGCTTTTAATGCCGTTCCCGCGGCGCAGTCTGCAGCTGCATCATGATTTTCACTGCGGTAAAAGGAAGCGGTGACTGTCTGCGCCGCCCCGCTCCCCAACAGATGCTGCTCTTTGACGGGATCCGTTCCCCCACCCGTACTGTAACAATTTCGAATGGCGGGGGGCATTAAAACCGTAGCCATAAAATTGGCTCCTATTAAACTGCCCTCATTGTTTTCACCCGATACCCTACCTGTTGAATAGGAATTGGAAATCATGTTGCCCGTATTCATACCGACAAGGCCCCCGATATAGTATTGTCCGGTCACATCGCCTGTTGAATAACATTCCGTGATAAGGTTATCCAGGGTGACCAATTCCGTTGTGTAATCGCCATCTTCCCAGAATTTGCTGAAAATTGACTGAAAATTGATTTTACTGCTGCCGACCAAGCCCCCCACATAGTTTCTGCCCTTTACGGATCCCATGGCATAGGA
>JAAYJI010000227.1 GCA_012523015.1 Candidatus Hydrogenedentota bacterium | reverse complement strand
GCCACATTCATTTCCCAAATTGCTTCAATCTTTTCAACATCCACAATTTCTGAAGGCAATGTGATGCAGGGGTCTTCTTCTTTCAAACAGAGTATTTTCGCCAGTATACCGAATTGTAAATGATCCTTAATTCCATCCGTATTCAGATCCCATGCGTAGTAGTCATGGAATCTCGTATAGGAATTGTTTTTATCTACGGTTCTGATCGCTTGCGCAACAGCTTTACCGGCAACATTGAAAATTAATTCACCGGTATACGGATCGGCAAAGGCATCACAGTAGATACCGGTTACCTCGTCGTCTTCGCCTTCACCTTCGCCTTCGCCTTCACCTTCGCCTTCACCTTCGCCTTCACCTTCGCCCTCACCTTCACCTTCGCCTTCACCTTCACCTTCACCTTCGCCCTCACCTTCGCCTTCGACTTCACCTTCGACCGGCTCTTCACCTTCGACGGGTTCACCTTCGCTGGGTCCTTCGCCTTCACCTTCACAGTTATCGCTAACGATAACGGTCCTCACTTCTATGCCTGTATTATGTGCACTATCCGTTACTGTGTATGTAACAGTATAGTGGTCGCCCGGTAGACTCGTGTTCACGTTAGGGCTTCGTTCAACTTTATAGGTTAGATCACCGTCACAATGATCGTAAGCAGAACAGCTGGGATCTATAAAAAGAGTATTGCAATCAATATAAAGGGGATTCGTACCAAACAGCGTGATTGTAGGCGGAAGAGTGTCTTTAACTTCAAATACCCATGTTTCAGAGGTAGATTGGCAAGAATAATCACACCAACACCTGTTGCGTTCCGCGTCCCAAAGTATAAACTCTATTTCGTACGTGCCTACTTCCAGAACTATAGGTTCAACTATAGTTTTATCGCATAGGTCTTCGTCGTCCAAGAAAGCTCTGACTTCTACCGGGGATGAAAGATCATCCCATCCTTTGACTTCCCAAGAGTTACCTGGAGATTCCGCAGAAGCAGTATGGTCTATTGTCAGGGTTCCGTCGTCGTTACAACTAAATTTCAAGGAGTCGCCACACTCGAAAAGGTTATCTTCGGGGACATCTCTGATTTCCGGAGGTAGATCAGGCGTGTTAAAGTGGAGCAGGTGGCTCCGTGATTGAAATTCAAAATTATTGTTGCCCTTGTAATAGCCTTCGCCGGTAAATGCGCCGCCAATGACCATGTTCTCGGAATCGTCGGTAAACGCTATGGTGTAAACGGGTTGTAAAAAGATAAAATTACGTTTAAATTCATCTTCCATACAGAGACGGCCGTAACAACAGGAACCAGTAGTGATACCGACGGAGGCGAAGTTGTGGTATTTTTCCTTATTTAGAGGAGATTCGGTAGATGACGCTTCCATGAAATTTCCGGCTATATAGAGGGGCGCTGCCTTGTTGGAATATCCCAGATCGTGAACATCGCCGAATATCGATGGCTTCCATTCCTGGAGTCCCGGCTGCCAGTCGTTATTAAACAGCTTGACAGCGGTAATATGTTGGGCGTTTGCGCCATTAAATGTTGTAAAATCGCCTCCAACGTAAAGGGTGGAATCATCCGGTATAGCCAAGGCTCTGACCGTGGCATCTGCGCTTATCTGTGGAAGTACTTGCGCAAGCGCACGATTATAGGCGCGGACCCATCCTCGGTTCGTGGAGCTGCCGCCTACATAAATAGAATTCCTTTGATTGGAATAGGCGAGATCATAAACGGTCTCGCCGGTTAAAGTCTTCGTTTCCTTCTTATCGGGATCTACATAACCGAGCAACTCTTTCCCGCCGAAATATAAACGTTGTGGGTCTGTATTATTCACAGGAGGAACCAATGCGAGCGCACGGATTTCTTGGTTAATTGAAATTCCAAGAATGGGAGTTGCTGTTCCAGTATCCAAATCCCATTGGGCAATATACTTTATCTCTTTGCCATCGATTTGTTGAAACAGTCCACCTGCATACAGTCTTGATGGATTATTAGAAATTTCTAAGGCATAGACGGTATTATCAACTTCCGGTTTAAAGCCTGCAAGGAGACGGCCGGTATTCAAGTTAATGGCGGCGAGACAATTTCTAGGTTCCCCGTTGATAATGGTTAATTCGCCACCCGCCCAAATCGTGACTTCGTTATTACCGCGTCGTACGTTCAGCGTCAAGGGTGTTCCGCCGGCGCCGGGATTCCAGGGCAGCAGGGCATTGTCGGATGGGGTGCTCCTTGAAAGTGCTGCCAGCCGAATCCGCTCTTCGCCTGAGGTGTTGTCGTCGTCGTCGACCTGACCGCCAAATCTCGTAAAGAAACCGCCCACATAGAGTTGATCCCCATCTGCCGCTAAGGAAGTGACCAAGTAATTAAATGCACCTTTGTCTTGATCCTCATTCGGCTCGGGAATATCATGATCCCCTTCAGATTTATTGACGGGCCAATTTTTTCTTAAAACTGCTGTTTGACTGTCCAAAGCTGCAATGTATTGTCTCTTTCTTGTTCCCATGAAATCAAAGGTTCCGCCTGCATAAACAAAAGTATCAGCGCCATCATCATCACCATCATAATAGAGCGTCTTGACAGGATTATTGCAATAAATGCCCCAGTTTGCCGCTTTTCCGGGGATGTCACTGTCAATGGCCGCGATAAAGTTTTTGGTTACACCGCCAATTTTGCTAAAGGATCCGCCCACAAAAAGGGTATGGGGTTCCACAGTTTCAGCGGCGGGTGGGTTTTCTACGCCGATGAACACGGTCTGATCTCCTCCAATGACCAAATCACTTTCATCGTTGATACGGTAATTGCCGGCTATAGTATATTCGTTATCAGAACCTTTAACTTGATAGGTCAGTGTGGCGGGGGCGTCATTATTGGCAGAAAAGATAATTTTTTGTTGCCCGGGTATCAGAAAAGAATTCGGACCTGTAATGTCGCTTGCTGTCAAGCCTGGAGGCAGACGTTCTTCCACATACCAGTACGTTGTGTCTTCCGGGGGGTTGACAACAAGGGTTACCTTTTGGCCATCAATCTTTCGACGAACCGTTTCTGTTAGAGGCGCGAGACATAAGGTTTCGACTATACCGTTGGGTTTGGGATCCCACCGTGTCAATTGTCCGTAATATGGAAGGCTGTTGTTGGTATTGACGGCTGCGAGGAAAGAGCGGCTCCAATTTTTGCGTCCTTCCGTAGGGGCGTTTTTTATTAAGGGCATCAGCTCGGCATTGATGTTCTTGAACAGACCTGAAACGTAAAGGCGTGTTTTATTCGGGGAGAGCAACAGAGCGAGGACAAAATCATCGGGCTGAGGATTCCAATCTTCGCGAAGCTGCCCGGACGTATAAACAGCGGCAAGATATTTTTGTGAAACCTTATTGACCGTTAGAAATTTTCCGCCCACATAAAGGGTATTTGCAGCAGAAGAATAAGCAAGAGCGTAAACGGTATCATTGAATACCGGATTGAAGCCCTCGTCCAGTGTCAGTCCATCTTCGGACGGTATCAGATGGGCGACATGGAGCCGCTTTTTTTTGTGCACATAGGTGAAATCGCCGCCAATATACCAGCCGCCGTTATCGTCGGATACACAGGCGTGGACGGTACCTAAGACATTGGGGAATGTGTTGGAAGCGAGGACGCCTGCCTTATCAATGGGAACAAAATTGCCTGTTTCCGGTCCCATATAATCGAAATAGCCGCCCACATACATGGTTTGTTCTAATGCTTTGAGTGCGTAGACAGGGCCGTTGGTCGTCCATGTATCATCCGCGGTGTCAGGTAAGAATTGGGCAAAAGCGGCTTGGCATATAAAAACAAGGAGTACGATCCAAGCGCCGGTCTTGCATAGGTGACGACCCCCGATATTTTGAACATTCACCATCTTCTCTTCTCCACTTTTTATAAAATAATTGATATGCTTCATTTATCTGTAGGTTATCGCTACTATTGGGTATACTCACGAACCGGTGATTCATCGCGGTTGACTACTTCAGTTTCCAAAGGATAGACTGAAAAGCGGGCCGTGGCAGGGGTAGTATCTATGATATTGCCATTGATGACCGTTTGCGCAGTGATTAAATACTGCACTTCACGGCGCCGTGCCGGAGCTTCATTGGGATTGTTGTTGAAATCAGGCGGGCGCCCTTCATCGCCCAGTCTCCAGTCAAATTCTCCCAAATCTTCGCATGGGCTTGTGGGAACACAGGGATTCATTGCGGGCGGCCTGCTTAAATAGTCTGCCGGCGCGAGGGTGTGGGTTCCGCCGATCAAGCCTGCTGCAGTGTCGAAATCCATTAAATTCGCGTTCACGGTCACGTTGTTTCGCAACAATGCCATCAAGGGGTAAGGAACTTGCCACTCATCGATGACACCACGGGCGGCGAGCATACCGTCCTTATAAAATTTCCATAAAATCTGCTGTGTCCCTATTGTTTGCGAAGGAACCATGGATTTGAACCAAACCCTTGCATTAACCCGTGTATTACAGGCAGCGCAAAGGGATGGCAGCGGGACACGTGTTGCCGTGCCGAAATCGGTGATCGTGTAGATCTCACCGTCGAAATACTGTTCATGAAAAAGCTGCACGTGTACAGCCGTATCCAATGCTTCATTGCGATAGTCCCGTATTTCCTCATCCCAATATCGAGAATCAACCCCTTCATTGGGTGTTGGAAGATTGGTCGTCGGGTCTACAAGTTGCGTGATGGAGCTTGCCGGTCCCGGATCATATTGGACATTGCCTGCTTCATCTGCGCCAATAATATCTAAATGAAGATTGAAACCTTTGCTCTTATTGGACCATTGCCGTAAGCTTTGGCGGGTAATGTCGTTGTTAAACAAGGTGGTGTCGCGCAAGGGCCCTCGAATCCAATCACTGATGCCTAAATATTCTAATGCGCCTCCCGTTGTGGCGCGATACAAGCGAAACCGCGCCAAGGGCGCACAGGCATTCCCGGAATCGGGCATCGTCGGGGTGCGCAATTTCCACTCCAATTTCGGCGCGTGTTCATTCATGTCAAGATCGCCTAAGATTTCTGCCTGTGTTTGCCATTGCCAATACACATGGACAGAATTGTTTTGTGCAGGATCAAGACGGTTCTTCGCTTTGTCTTCTGCCATAAATTTGAAACGGCTGTACCACCGTTTTCCGCTGGGTTCGCTCACTCGAACTTGCCAAATTACATTCATTTCATTGGGCGGCACGGAGGAAGGCATAGCCGTCATGGATATGATCTCTGCTGCGTTGTTATCGTTGCTTGTGCCTAGAAGTGAAGCGGGCTTTGTGCTCTCAAACAGGGGTCTTGTATCTTGGAATGAGGAATCGAAACCGGCTTGTTCCACGAGATAAGCGCGACCCGCATTATCCACGGGAGGGGGATCAATATAACGGGCGTAAATAGAAAAATATAAGTCCTCATTGGGACCGGCACCTTTGTCCATCATCATTCCCGTCCGAGTGCCGGCATTCAAATAAACGTGCATATCCTGGCGGGAGAAGGAGGCCGCACTTTTGGGGGTGACCTCGGGGGGAGAAGTCAACGCCCAGTCTGATGGGAAATCGGGAGGTCCGGGCGATACTGCCGGCGCTCTGTTCGTCCCATAAATTGCCGGAGTGGAAAGGGCGGCATTGATACCCTCAGGACTGTCAACGACAAGTTTGGGCGGTACGGTGTCAATGATACAGGTGCCGCAGCTAAGATCCTGAATCGTGTCACCAAAGGAATAGGCAAAGACCGGTCTGCCGTCGGTACAAATATAAGAACCGCCTTCGCTCCAGTTGAAAGGATCAACAAAGGAGAATGTGTACTGTGCCGTCTCTAATCCGGATTGTATTTCGAAGCTACTGCGTTTTATGCGTATGAAATTACCCTGTTCAATAGCGCTTGGAGCAGGCAGATAGGCCTGTGGTATCAAGAAGGCACTGTCAAGCTGTTCAAGATTGATCCCCATCAACGTAAGGGTTCCTACCTGACCGCGGCCGAGAATGGCAGGCTTGATGTTACATGAAAACACGCGCGGTTCCATTATGAGCCGACCTTCAAAAATGGCCGCCCAATCTCCATTACAAGCGTTATCGATCTCTCTGATCACATCGGTGACGAGGATGTGCAGCTGATCGGCAGTGGCCGATTCTAAAATGAAGGGGTACGCGCCTTTTTCGAAACTGCCATTATCAATGATATTGCCCGTATGCAGTAATTCGAAAATGCGTTTTTCTAATATTTTGGATACATAGGTTAATGCAAAATCATCAGCGATTAGTCTGGATTGAAGCCCGAGTTTGACCCGTAAAGCAGGCTGTTGGTAGGAAGAAAGGAGATTTTCGGGAATGGGGAGGCTTATGCGATGGCACGCGCCGAAGTTCCAATGATCAAAGCCTTCACAAGCCTGTTGCAATGCATAAAAATCCCACGTCTCCAGGTATAGAGGGTTGCACAATGCTTCATTACCGTAATAGAGTTGAACCGAGCCTATGGCTTCAGTCTCACCCTCACCTTCTTCCGGCGTTTCGGGTTCACCTTCTACTACGGGCTCACCTTCTACAACGGGTTCACCTTCTACAACGGGTTCACCTTCTGCACAGGTATCATCAAGCAGGGGCTCGATTTCTTCCTGCCAGAATTCCTCTAAATCGTTTCCATAGGTTTCCAGACGCTCTGCCAATGTTTTTCCGCCCCAGTTATAATCGGGCTTCAATGCATCAATACTCTCAAAGTCTATGCCGAATTCGGGGATTTCGATTAATTCTAAATTGTCTAAGAGAGTTTCTGTTTTGCCAAGGATTTTGTCAATGGTTTCTTCCGCTTCAGGAACAAGGATCTTGAGTTGATCCCAATCCATAGCCAGCAATTCTTTTGCTTTTTCAAAACGAACGAACCACTCATTCTTGAGAATCCAATCCACATGGGCTTGGTCTTCGAGCGCCGCTACGGCAGCGGCCAGTTTGACAGTAAGATTGGGATTGTTCAACTCATCAGCAAAAGAGCCGCAGAGCGTTGAAGCGGCAGTACTCACTTGGTCGGCATAGTTGCGAGCCCGCAGGGTCGCCTTTTTCAAGAAGACTGCCAGATCATCATAGGTTTTACCGTCCCAATCTTCCGGTATGCTTCCGCCGAAGAGTTCGGCAGACAAGAGTTCACTGCCATGCGCTACAGCCATGGTATCAGCAATTTCATCGACAGCATCAACCAACTTAATGATCAGCGCTTCTATGTCTCTATCGCAAAGATCTTCTTCGTCTAAGAAGGCGGCAAGATCTTCTATAAGCCTTTGTGCGGCTGCCACATTCATTTCCCATGTGTTTTGAAGGGCTTCCTTGTCAATAAAGGGCAGTACCCTACAATCATCCTGATTCAAACACAGCAATTTTGCCAGTATACCGAATTGTAAACGATCCTTGATGCCATCGGTATTGATATCCCACGAGGAGTAATTATGATACTTCGTATAGGAATTGTTTTTGTCTACGGTCTTGATCGCTTGGGCAACAGCCTTGCCGGCAATATCGAAAATCGACTCGCCGGTATCCTCATCGAAAAAATCCGGACAATTGCCACTGGTGACCTCTTCGCCTTCACCTTCTATAACGGGTTCACCTTCTACTTCGCCTTCACCGTCTTCTTCATCGATTAATTCATGGCGAAAACTGATGGCAATGCGCGGCGAAGTCAAACCTCCCAAGCGTGCGTAATAGCCTCCATTTGAAATACCGAGGCTGTCAAAAAACGTGCTTCCGTCGGGCGTCTTTTCTAATTGCAGTCCCGGCACGGGTAAATTTGTGGAATAGTGGAATTGGCTCAACACGTCATTGTCGCCGGGACCGACTAAAATGGCACCGATTAGAACCATAGTTGGTTCCTTACTTGCCGTGCCTGTGTGGAATGTTGAAGTCAGTGTAATCCTATGTATCGTATCTTCCGTTGGGTCTATGTCTATCGTTTTGTCAATCCATGCATTAGACGGTACTCCGGCTAGGAGGCTGTCATCCCTGACGTTGCCATTAACTATCAGCTGCATACTATTATCGAGATCCTGAGGATTACGATGAACCACATACATCCAAATCTGGATTGTAAACGCATCCGGATTATTTTGGATATAGGTATATTCCAGATTTTCAGTAAGTTGAGAGGGAAGAACAGGAAGATTATAAGATTGTCCTGTTTTGAGGTACAGATCAAAGTTCTTAATCTCGACTACGATTTCTCCTTCTCCCTCATCATCATCTTGCGCCGTGACAACGCCGTTTATACACACTGAGATAATCCACATGAGTGTGAATATAGTTCTCCAGTTCAAGTCAAAACCTACCTTCATTAAATGCTCTCCTGCATAAGGTGATGTATAAAGATACACTACAAGCTCTAGGTTAATTTTACATTATTTTAGCCCTATTGTGTTAAAAACCATAAGGAACAGATAAAAGCGTCCAAGGTGGAGACTTTCTGTCCATTCTGTTCCATCCCGTCCTTCTTGTCCATCACAAAAGATCGTGCTTCGACACCGGGCACTTGTAAATGCCATTCACGATGACGGCGGTTAGATAAATCTTTGGCATATACGTATAATATTGACAGATTCTAAAATAGGAGAATGTCAGATGATGTCCACCTCTCGGCTGTTTACGATAGGACTTTGCGTTGTCGGGATATTTGTTGTGTTTCTCTTCGGGTGTGAACCGACTGATGAGAGTCCCGCCTTCGTACTGATCAAGACAATTAACAAACAAACTTGCGAAGGTTGTAATCCCGATGAGGGGGAATCGGAGACGCCGGGCACCCTATCGGTGACGCCCCTCGAACTTAATTATCCTTGGGAAGGGGCCGCCTACACCCTAAAGGTGCAGACCACAGAAGGATGGACCATACATTCCCATGCGGATTGGGTGCATGTGAACCGTGAGAGCGGCATGGGGGATGGTTTTGTAACGCTGAGCTGTTTTGGCAACATGGGCGAAGATCGTGTCGCACTCATCACAATAATCGGTGTGAATACGGATCCCGCATCCTTGACGCTGACGGTGGAGCAGGCGGGATTGAAGGTTGCTGAGGAAGGAGAGGATGGCGCAGAAGGTGAAGTGGATCCTTACGAGGGGGAAAGTTCGGCGGAAGGTGAAGAGGCGCCTACTGAAGGGGAAAGCGCCGGGGAGGGAGAAGTTTCGCCTACTGAAGGGGAAAACGAAAACGTAGCTGTTGAAATGGTTTCCGTGCCGACGCAGATATTTATGATGGGCCGCAGCAAATTGGGCGATGATAAAGACTTTGGCATGCTGTCTGAAGACCCGCCCCATCAGGTGGTATTAAATGAGTACGAAATTGGGAAATATCCCATTACAAATGAAGAATTTGCCGCTGTCTTGACGTGGGCGCAGTCGCACAATCTGTTGTATAGCGACACGTCGGGCACGCCTTGGTCGGGAAGGGGATCAATCTACGCCGGTGGTGAGGGCGCCCGGTATATGATTTTTCCCTATGATGCCCGATACCATCATTTGTCTTATAGAGGCGGCCGCTTTTGGGTAAAGACCCAAGCGCACGGCGACGCCGAGGCGCTGCCGACGCTGCCCTATTCTATGAACAACCATCCGGTTGTGCAGATCAGCTGGTATGGCGCTGTGGCGTGTTGCAATTGGCTGAGTACGATGAACCGGTTGTCGCCTTGCTATGACTTAAATAAAGCCGATTGGCCCCAAGTAATTTTGCCGCCCCAGCCCGGTGGTTTTCGGTTGCCGACGGAAGCCGAATGGGAGTGTGCTGCTGCGTGGAATGGCTCCAATCACCAAGTCTACGGCTTTAAAAATACTTCTGCCCATGAATCCGCCCCAGCCTATCGCTGCAATACCTTTCAAAAAGATGGTGAAAAATGGGATTTCGTGAATCCCATGGGACTGCTCCACCGGCCCTACACCTCACCGGTCGGATGGTTCAATGGGTCGAATATCAGTCCCAATGGCCAGTTTTTGACGGAAGATAGTCCCAGCCCTTGGGGAGCCTATGACATGAGCGGCAATGTTTGGGAATGGTGCCAAGACCGTTACGGCAATTATCTTTCCGGAGACGAGTGGAATCCTCTCGGCCCGGCAACGGGGAAGATGCGCGTCGCCCGAGGCGGCAGCTGGGCAAGCATTTTCTTTTCTGCGCGCACAGCACAACGGGCGTCCAATCCTCCGGAAACGGCCAATTTTAGCATGGGCTTTCGCGTTGCTCGATCACCGTCATTCTTGCGATAAGGAGGGAAGGCGCAGGTTGTGTTACTGCTTCCTCCGCTACGGCAGGGATTCGATTGGCGCCGCGGCTTAAGACTGCATCCACAATAGGACTAGAAGCAGGCTGCCCAATGCGATCCGATAAATGGCGAAAATCTTGAAATCCCGTTGTTGGATATAGCGCATGAAAGCGGCAATCACGGCGTAAGCGGTCATGAACGCGACGAGCCCGCCCACGCCGATCCATAGCCATTCTATCGGCTCTAAGGTTAAACCGCTTTTAAGGCTTTTATATACGGTGGCGCCCAGCATGGTGGGGATGGCGAGGAAGAAGGAAAATTCTGCGGCGGCGGGTCGTGCAGCGCCCAGCAACAGGGCGCCAATAATCGTTGCTGCAGAACGGGATACACCGGGCATCATGGCGAGGCATTGAAAAAGACCGATACACAGAGCGAGTAGGAAACCGATTTCTGCCACCCTTTCAAAGCGTACCTTTCTGACACTGCGCTCAATGAAGTAGAGCACGATGCCGCCCACGATCAACGCCAACGATACACTGAAGGGGTTGAAGAAAAGGGATTCAATATAATCATCGAAGAGGAAACCCAATAGGGCGGCGGGGATGAAAGCGACGGCGATTTTTATCCACAATAAAAAGACGGCGGGCGTATCGGTCCCGGGGTAAAAGGGGAAAAGCTTTTTCCTGAAATATAAGACCACGGCGAGAATGGCCGGCAGCTGAATAACAATCATAAAGGTTGTAGCGAAATCTTCGCTGCCTTGCAGGGTCAGCCACCGCTCCAAAATAATCATATGTCCCGTACTGCTCACGGGCAAGAATTCGGTGAGCCCTTCCACGAATCCAAAGATAAGGACCTTAATAAACGTAAACATAACTTTCCTTTATACGATTCTATCCTGATCAGGACAGCAGATTTCTACGGTATCGAATGAATTGCCTCTCACAGACACGGTGAAAAGGATAATCTATCGTCCGGGGTCTCAGCAAGTGCGAGAAGCCTGCCCTTAGGTTGAGCGTGTAAATTCATGGCGCTGCAACTGTAGAATTGCGTCGCTCTTTTGATATGGTATGACCATAACGGGTCACAGAATCCCCTGCGCCGTGATCTTGTGCGCTGCGGGAAAGGCCGGTTCGCCACCTTTTACTTCCAAGGAGATAATCCACGTTTATGTACGACACGCTCGAAGAACAATTGAACCATTTTGACCGGGCACAACGACGGGAAGCCTTTCTCAGCTTGGCGGCGGCTGCCGATGCCAATGCCTTGAAGCTTCCCGACATGGGCGCAGCCTTCAACCTTCATTGCCACTCCTTCTTCTCCTTTAACGGCTATGGATATTCTCCTGCCGCATTGGTATGGAACGGCCGTAAATTAGGACTGTCCGCCATGGCGTTGGTAGATTTCGATGTCTTGGACGGTGTGGATGAGTTTTTGGACTGTGCGCGCCGTCTGCGTTTGCGCGCCGGAGCGGGCATGGAAACGCGGGTCTATGTGCCGGAATTTCACGACGATGAAATCAACTCACCGGGTGAACCGGGCGTTGCCTATCATGTTGGCATCGGCTTCACCGGCTCTCAGATTAAAGATCCTGCGCTGTTGGCGCATTTAAAGGCCATGGCTCAACAACGGACCAAAACCGTTATAGAAAAGGTGAACACGCTCCTACATGAGATTGCTCTGGATTACGAAACAGAAGTATTGACATTGACCCCCAAAAACAATCCTACGGAACGGCATGTCTGCCTTGCCTATGATCGCAAGGCGCGCCGCTTATTTGCAGATACAGAAAGGTTGGTTAATTTTTGGTGTTCCAAACTTGATCTGCCGAAAGAGGCGGTGGAAAAAGGGATCGATGCGCCGCCGGTCTTTCAAGGGGTGATCCGATCCAAAACCATGAAGTCAGGCGGTGTGGGCTATAGTGCCGCACGGGGCGAAGACTTTCCGAAACTGGAGGCGGTCAATCGCTTCATAGGCGATAATGGCGCCATTCCTACCTTCGCTTTTCTGGATGGCTGTTCTTCGGGCGAGCAGCAAATGGACCGCTTATTAGAAGTGATGATGGCTGCCGGCGCGGCAGCGGTGAATATCATTCCTGATCGGAACTGGAACATTGCCGATCCCGAAACACGGGCGTTAAAAGAGCGCAATCTCGACGCCTTCATTGCTAAGGCGCGGGAACGGGATCTGCCGATCTTGGTAGGCACCGAAATGAACGCCTTTGGTCAGAAGAAAGTGGATGATTTCGATGCGCCTGCCTTGAAACCCTATTACCAAGATTTTGTGAAGGGCATGTATATCCTGCATGGGCATACGGTGCTGCAAGGGGCAGCGGGCTTAGGATATTTGAGTGATTGGGCGCAACGCTCCTTCGCGTCGGTGAGTGAAAAGAACAACTTCTATCAGGCTTTCGGAGAGCATGCCGCGCCGGATTGTCACATGTCTATCTGCGCAGAGGCTACGCCGAAGGAGCTGCTGCGTCAGGTGACTGCCTGATAATACGGACTTCTTCCTTCAGGGCGATGTGGTGGCAGTCCCAGACCCGTTGCTTCACTTCTTGGATGAGACCGTAGACATCATCGAAGGTCGCGTTGTCCTCGTTCATGATGAAGTTGGCGTGTTTCGGGCTGATGATGGCGCCGCCGCGGCGCGTTCCCTTCAGTCCGCAAGATTCGATAAGGCGGCCGGCATGGTCGTTGGGCGGATTTTTGAAGACGCTGCCGCAACACCGTCCTTGTGGCTGGGTATCCAAGCGCCGCTGTATGTAATGCTGATAAATGTCTTTTTCCTCCTTGTCGGAGGGGGAGAAGGCGAGGAGCGCTTCCAAAATGACGGCGTCTCCCGTGCAAAAGGATTGGCCCCGATAACTGTAGCGGTCCGGGGTGATGGCGACCTGGCGCATTCCCTCAGGATACAAAATCGTAACCTCTTCCGTAAATTGACAGATGGTTCCGTTCACCGTGCCCGCATTCATGAACAAGGCGCCGCCTAAGGTGCCGGGGATACCGGTGAGCGCGCCTGTGCCGGCAAAATTGCCGGGAAGCATGATGTTGCGCACAATATCGGCAAGGGGCAGCCCTGCGCCTAAACGATAGCGATGAGTGCCGCACTGTATTTGATGCTGCAATGCTGTGGTAAACAAGACGGCTCCGTCGAAACCCCGATCATCAATGAGCAAATTAGATCCTGCGCCCATGACAAGGAGCGGGAGTTCCCGTTCCTTGATCCATGCATAGGTGTCCTGCACTTCAGACAGGGTTGCGGGCCAAAATGCCCACCGTGCCGGTCCGCCAATGCGGTATAAGGTGTGGGGGGCAAGGGTATACATTTCTTGCAGTGTTGAGCAGGAAGGAAGGGTCATAAGAAATCCTAATCGCGGTTGCCGTTTTGTTATGCATTATGCCAGACTGCGCCTGATGACGGAGAGCAGCTTCGCACCACACTTTTCCCAGGTATTGTTCATGATGAGCGTACGCGCCATGAGTTGCCGTTTCTCCCGTTCGTTGGGCGACTCTTCCAACATGCGCCTGATGGACTGGAGCAAAGAATAGGGATTGTCTGCGTCACAGTAAAAGGGAACTTTTCCGGCGATCTCTACGGTGGCTCCGGATTTTGTGGTCACCAACAGCGCGCCCGCTTTCATGGCTTGCAGTATGACGATGCCGGAGCCTTCCGACTTCGACAGATACAGGCACATCACAGCGTGCTGCATGAGTGCCGCCGTCATGGTATCGGGACAGCGTTCGATACGTACGATGGGAATGCCCCAGTCTTCAGGTTCATCGGGATGCTGTTCCCCTAATACGACGAGGTTCGGCGGGAATAAGTCTGGATTCCGTTTGATGGCATCCAAGAGCGTGGGAATGGAGGGCTCTGTATAGCGATTCAAAATAAAGAGCGCGAAGGGACCGTCTATTATGTTGTCTTGGGGCAGCTCGAATAGGTCGCTCTCGCCGGCCCGGGCAACAGCCTCCTTCTCCAATCCAATCTGAAGTCTGGAGGCGCATGCCTTGTGCACATATTCTCTGGGGCAAATGATGGCATTGGCGGAAGTACACAGTTGCTTCACTTTTTTGGGCAGCGGCGGCGGCGGTATATCCAGGTTCCGCAGTGTATCACCGCAAAAGTGCATATCCAGCGTGAAAAGCACGCGTGGGATGTGCCGGCTTGGAGCAGGTACGTCCAAGCGGGTCAAGACCACATCCACATCATAGCGTTTCAAGGCTTCTTCGATGGTGGGGACGCTGCCACGGCCCAAGGATAAGAAGGAGGATTGCGCCCGTACCGAAACAACAGGAATACGATCATCTCCAATATCTTCTTCGCCTTCGGTAAACCAGATAAACTCCGTGTCCATCTTATGACCGGTGGCGAGGATCCCTTGGATCGCATTGCGCAGAAAGATACTCTCAAGGCGATCGACCGCCACGGGGCCTTTCCGTTGATGACATCCCGAGGGCATATAGATTCCAACAAGCATAGGGTCTCTATCCGTGGGCTGCCCGTCTATGAGCAGGCAGCCTTTTATTGATAAGGAACAAAGGGCGGCAAGCCTAATTATTTGTCCGCGGCCGTTGCCCATTCAATCAGAATTTTCGCTACTTCCGGCCGTGTGAATTCAGGGGGCGGCGCTTCACCGCGCTGCAGCATTTCACGCACTTTCGTACCGCTTAAAAATACATGGTCCGCATCCGTGCCCGGACAGGTCTTTTTGGTAGCCATGTCATTGGTACGGCGCGAGAAAAAGGCGTGTTCAAAGAAGAGCGGTGTAATCCCCAATGCGGCAGCGTCAATCTCGTCGAAGATGTAATGGGCGTCATAACTGCCGTAATAGTTGCCTACGCCGGCGTGATCTCTTCCCACAATAAAATGGGTGCAGCCGTAATTTTTGCGAATAATGGCGTGCATGACCGCCTCACGGGGCCCCGCATAGCGCATGTTGACGGGCATAATGGAAAGCATGACATGATCTTTAGGATAGTAGTTTTCCAGTAAAGCCTCATAGCAGTGCATACGCACATCGCCGGGGATATCGTCGCTTTTGGTAGTTCCCATGAGGGGATGAATCAACAGACCGTCGCACATTTCCAAAGCGCATTTGGTCAAGTATTCGTGGGCGCGGTGGATGGGGTTACGGGTCTGAAAGGCTACAATGCGTTTCCAGCCGCGCTTTTCAAACTCTGCACGGGTCTGCGCCGGGCTCAGGTTAAAGTCTTGATGTTCCACATTGCGCGCGGCCAATACATCCAAGGCGCCTGCGAGATACACATCGCCGGCAGCGAGGGTATAGGCGACGCCGGGGTGGGCCGTATCGTCGGTGCGGTAGACCTGTTTCACGAGATGGGTCTTGTCAAGCCGAAACTTTTCTTCCAGATTCAGGATGGCAATCAAATTGCCCAAATCATCTTCGATCGCTACTTGGCTGCCCGTTTGCAAGCTTTCTGCGACCGCCTCAGTGACAGGGAGGAGGATGGGGATGGTCCACGGGATGCCTGACGTCAAGGTCATGTTGTCTAAGACACTGTGGGTTTCCGCTTCGCCCATGAAGCCGGTCAAAGGGCTGAATATGCCCTTTGCAATACCGTCGATATCAAAGGCTGCATAGGCATCCACTGTGATGCGGGGCAGTGTTTTCGCCTTCTCTTGCAAGGGGCCGCGATCATTATCACACACAAAACGGTTTACTAACGTACCGCCATGGGGCGCGATGGTCATAGCTGTATTTCCTTTATCTTTTGAATATAATTCGTTTATGCCTCTATTCGTTAACGCCGTTGGTAACCGCCTGAGGGGCGGATATTGTTGTGTCCGTGCATTGGGATGTGTATACGCAAAAGCACGCATCCTGAGTCGGGCGCCCCTAGACCTGCCTTTGTGTTGACTGAGGCTTTGGGTCTGCGCGACGCGCCTGTGAAGCTGCACCGGGAATTTCGGGATACTCCCCACCTTTACCGGTGTAAGCCGACAGAAAGAGTATAACAGAGCTTCCGTTAAGGCACAAAGCCGGCCTTGTTTTTCCTGAATCTTTTGTCGTGACCGTGACAGGTATCTCGGAAAAGTTCTTTAAATACGGCTTCGTGTAATTTGCGTAATCGCAACACTCAGCTCATCACAATCGTTGAAACGCATTTCAGGGCGTTTGGCAATCATTTTCATGATGATATCGCCCATGGTGGTGGGGCACTCGGGATTGGCGAGGCTGGGATGTTCAGGCATGACATTTAAGTGGCAATGGTACAATACTTTTAGGCTGTCGACGGGAAAGGGTACTTTTCCCGTAAACATCATATAAAAAGTGATTCCCATGGAATAGATGTCGCTCTGATTCGTGATTTTTTCTTTGCGGATAAATTCGGGCGCAACAAACATGGGCGTGATCTGTTCACCAACATTACGGTCAATCAGTTCAAGTAAAAAGGAATTGCCGTATAGGGAGAAGTCGGCGATCTTGATGGTGCCCGTTCGTGTAAAGAGTACGTTGGACGGTTTGAAATCGTGGTGGATGCAGCCTTTATCATGAAGATACTGCATGCCGTGGCAAATTTGCAGCGCTACGTTGGTGCGCTCGTTGAAGCGGTAGGGCCGATTCAACAGATACCATTTTAAGCTGGGGCCGTCCACATACTCCATGATGAGACAGCGCCCTTCCGTGTCATCAATAAAATCAAAAATTTGCACCACATTATTATGTTTAAAACGTTTGAATTTGGTGACACTCTTCCCCAGATCACGTACATGAAGCCGGTTTCGAAAGAAACGTTCATGGAATAACTTGATCGCGACGGGGACGCCCTTCTTCATGTCTATGCCGAGATAGACTTTTCCGGAACCGCCTGCGCCCAAAACGCGTTGAAGTTTATAGTGATATAGTTTCGGAATATCCGGGGTGTACTGGTGGTCTACCATGGCATCCCTTTCTTCCCTTTATGCTATTTCCAGATCCAACAAAATTTCAGGAGCATCTCCCCACATCCGGTCAAGGTCGTAGAAACCACGTGCCTGCTCTCGAAAAACATGTAATATGATATCGCCAAAATCAACCAGCAGCCAGCCGGAATGTTGATCGCCTTCCATGCGCAGCGCGGCATAGCCTGCATTGCGCGCCGCTTCTCGGCTTTCATTGGCGACCGCTTTAAGTTGATGTTCATTCGTAACGGAACAAAGGATAAACACATCGGCAAGGAGGGTTAATCCTGTCATGTTATAGATTTTGATGTGAGTAGCTTTTTTGTCGGCCACTGCTCCGGCAATGGTTTCAACTTTTTTCAAAAGTTCTTTTGTCTCGGGAGTTACTTTGTTTGTCATGAATGCTTTAGTTTGCTTCTCCAAGTTGTTTGCGAAGAATTTCGTTGATCAGTTGAGGATTACCCTTACCCTGAGTCGCTTTCATTACCTGTCCGACAAAATAACCAAATACTTTATCTTTACCTGCTTTATATTGTGCAAGTTGTGCCGGGCTGCCGTCAATCACTTCTTTCACTACCGCTTCTATCGTACCAATATCGCTTATCTGACTCAAGCCTTTTTCTTGGACGATGCTGTCGGGGGCCTGACCGGTTTCAAACATTTGCAGCAGCACGTCTTTGGCAATCTTACCGCTGATCACATCGGTGTCGATCAGTTTGAGTAGTACCGCCACATGTTCCGCTTTAATTTTACAATTTTAAATGGCGATCTTGGCGCGCCTCAACAAGGCCTGCAATTCAACCATGAGCCAGTTCGCCGCCTTTTTAGGATCGCCGCCGGCTTTCACCACCGTCTCGTAGTAATCGGCCATAGCCCGTGTTTGGGTGATGACCCCGGCGTCATAGTCGTTCAGGGCGTAGTCTTTTTCCAATCGGTTTTTGCGTGCCATGGGCAATTCCGGTAAGGAAGCGCGGACCCTTTCGATCCACGCATCATCCACCACAACAGGCGGTAAATCCGGTTCGGGGAAATAGCGGTAGTCGTGCGCCGATTCTTTCAAACGCTGGCTGACCGTCACGCCGCGATCGGCGTCCCAGCCCCGGGTCTCTTGGATAATGGTGCCGCCCTCACGGAGGATCTTTTCCTGACGGTGCAGCTCAAATTCAATCGCCTTATGAACACCTGAGAAGGACGCCACATTTTTTACTTCTGTTTTGGTGCCGAAAGTGTCGCTTCCTTCCGGGCGAAGGCTGATGTTCGCTTCGGCGCGCAGCGAACCTTCTTCCATGTTGCAGTCGCTCACATCCAGATATTGCAAAATCTGTTTTAAGGCACTGAGATAGGCATAGGCTTCATCAGCGCTGCGTATATCGGGCTCCGTCACAATTTCGAGTAAGGCGACGCCGCTGCGGTTGAAATCAATACCGCTTTGTCCGCCGGCGAGGGCATGGGTGTTTCGCGCAGTATCCTCTTCCATATGGGCACGGGTAATCCCAATGGATTTGGTTTTACCATTTACTTCAATCACCAAATGCCCGTTGTAGCACAGCGGATATTCGTCTTGACTGATTTGATAGTTCTTCGCCAAGTCAGGATAAAAATAGTTCTTTCGATCCATTTTTGTCCAGCGCGCGATGTGACAATTTAAAGCCAGGCCCACAGCCATGGATTTATCGACCATGTCCCGATTCAGCACGGGTAAGGCGCCGGGCATGCCCAAGCAGCCGGGGCATACATTGGTATTGGGTTCGGCGTGGAAGTCAGAGGGGCACGAACAAAATACCTTCGCCTTACTGTTAATTTCGACATGTACTTCCATGCCTATAACGGCTTCATATCTCATAATATACTCCTCAGACTAAGGTGGGATATTCCATGGAGAACCCACGGTTTTGTTCGTAAAAATAAGCAGCGTTCAAAATAGCCGCCTCATTGAAGGGGCGCGCCATTAATTGCAGTCCCACAGGCAAGCCTGAATCTGTTACACCGCAAGGAACGGAGATGGCAGGCAGCGCCGCCAGATTCGCGGAAACGGTATAGAGATCGCTGAGCTGCATCTGCACGGGGTTGCCCGCTTTAAGGCCAAACTCGAAACCCGCTACAGGGGAGACGGGACCGGCGATAAGATCACATTGGCTGAAGGCGGCTTCAAAATCGCGCTTAATCAAAGTGCGCACTTTTTGCGCCTTCACAAAGTAGGTGTCATAAAATCCCTTGGAGAGCAGGCACGTGCCCAGGAGGATGCGGCGGCGCACTTCAGGGCCGAAACCCGCGCTCTTACTCAAGACATAGACATCTTCCGTCGTTTGGGCGTCAGGATGACGAAAGCCGTAACGGATACCGTCCAAGCGTGCGAGGCACGCACTGGCTTCTGCAGCACACAGAACCAGATAGACCGCCGTGGCGTATTCTGTGGTGGGCAAGGATAATTCCACAAGGGAAGCGCCGTTCTTCTCCAAAAGGCTGATGGCAGTCTCTACACGTTCCCTGACTTGCGGCTCGAGTTCTTCTCCGAAATATTCTTTGGGGATGCCGATGCGCAAACCGTGGATATCCTCCGTGAGGGCTTGCGTAAAGTCAGGAACCGCATCAGGGGCGGTCATGGCATCTTTGCTGTCTGCGCCGCAAAGGGCGTTGAGCACGAGCGCAGCATCTTTCACGCTCCGCGTCAGCGGGCCTATGGTATCCATGGACGACGCCAAGGCGACTAAGCCATAGCGCGATATACGGCCATAGCTGGGTTTCATGCCCACGCATCCGCATAGGGAGGCGGGTAAGCGAACGGAACCGCTCGTATCGCTTCCAATAGACACGGCACATTGACCTGCGCTGACGGCAGCTGCACTGCCGCCGCTGGAACCGCCGGGAATGTAATCGGGATTCCACGGATTATAGGTTTTTTGGTGAGCGCTGTTTTCGGTGGATGAGCCCATGGCGAATTCGTCCATGTTGACTTTTCCCAGAAAAACCGCGTCGGCGGCCTGCAAGCGGCTGACCACAGTGGCGTCATAGGGGCTTCGGAAATTCTCCAGCATTTTGGAGGAGCAGGTCGTTTTTCCCGTAATGGTACAAATGGATTCTTTGAGTGAAATGGGCACGCCTGCAAGGATGCCCGGCTTTTCGCCTCGTGCAATCTTTTCATCTACCTGCTGCGCCATGGCGCGTGCTGTGTCGTCCCAACCTTGTGTGTAGGCACCGATCTTTGCGTCGACAGCATCGATGCGCTGCAGATAGGCTTCCGTGACGGCGGAGGCAGACACGGCACCCTTGGCAACGGCTTCTACGATTTCATGGGCTGATTGTTTATGCCAGTGCGTGGTCATGCTCCATCCTCTCCTTCCAGAATTTTCGGTACAAGAAAATATTCGCCATCATCAAGAGGAGCGTTCATCAGCGCGTCGTCGCGGCTGAGCGTCGTTTCCGCTTTATCCTCGCGGAGCACGTTATGTAGGTCGAGTCCGTTGATCGTGGCTGGGACATCGTCCGTATTTAAGGCATTTAATTTGTCCATATACGCGAAAATATCGTTCAGTTCTTCGGCAAGTACTTCGGTAGCGGCGTCGTCCAGTTGGAATTGCGCCAAACTTGCCAGTCTGGTTACATCTTCCTTAGATACTTTTTTCATGAGAAAACCTTTCTAGCGGGAGGGGGCTGGAGCAAAGGATAGCATAAAGAAGGTATTTGATTCCATTTAGAGCAATAAGAAGCAGTTTTCATAGCTCCCCATAGTAAAGGGATTGCGGAGCGGCAAGAAAACACGGAAAGCTCTTAAAATAGAGGCTGACGGAGAAGCGCGGGGTTGCCTAAGAGGGATTACTTTGGGCTGACCCCCTGCATGCTCAAGGCCTTGTAAAAGACGAGCATTCTCCTTGCCTCTACACTAATTTAAAGAAGGTAACTGTATCAAGGTTGTTGTCAGAGAGGGAGGGTAAAAAGGCTGTCATCTAAAAAATGCTGAATGTCTTCAGGATTGTCACAATTCCGGTAAACTGCATTGTTGATGGTGTCTGTCACTACTACATCTCTCGGAATAACCTCTTCAAATAGAGATGATGAGACGCCTACATTAAATCCTGCCTCTATAAGATTTACTTTAGTATGTTTCATGGGTTTACCATTCTTATAGTATTGGGCGTCAACAGTGGAGGGAAGCCAGACGCCATTACCATAGTCGGTTAAGTTGATCAAATCAATATGACCTGTGAGTTGACGTTCTGCAGCCAAGGCGCCTCCTTTAAGAGGCTGTTGTTGGCTTTAGAGGATAACCCGAGCAACAGAGAAATTTTTCTCGATATCCAGATACACCTTTTGAACTGCTGGGGTGCCCCGGAAAACAACAAGACAATCACTGCCGTTTACCTGCTCTGTCTCTTCTTGAATAAGACACTGTTTCAACAGCATTGATGCCAAATCAACCGTCAAAAACTCAAGATCATAATCTCTGTAAGTATCCTTAAGCATTGCATAAGCCAAAATGTCGTATGTTTTACTAAATTCGGGATATCACCTAAAAGGCATGATTGTTCCTGTGTTTCTGGAACGATTAAATTGCTGATTATACCGGCCGTTGTAGGCAAGGCGCCAGGATATCAATTGGTCAATATCATCATCATAGCCATACTCATCACGCAACACTTTTTCTCCAGAGAAAACCCACTCAATTGTTCTCTGAAAGCTAATACCGCTGTTATAAGATGTTGTATTTACTGAAAATTTACAGAATCCATCTTGAAGTGATGCGGACTTTGCCGATATTATTTTCAACAGATTCTCTCGACTAATGAATGGTTCCTGTGCCTTAAGCCACTCCATATACTGATTGCGTAGTTCATCTCCACTTAATCCACTCGCAATTAACTGACTATAGACGAATTCTTCCGTAGGTTGAGCGTTTCTTAGCGAGCTTTCTGCCTGGGTGACAGACGCTCCGGAGACTATGGGTATCATTAAAAACATCACAACAAACAAACGTCTGATACACAGTTGTTGGGACGCGTGTCGGCGTCCGCCAAGCGCGTATGGCGCGGACGTCTTGGGATTTAGCGAGATATGACCGAGAAAAAATGCGCCATGGAGTTGCCCCCCCCCCGAGATATTTTCTGATGGTATCGTTCCATGCAACATGTAATCATGACGCAGGTTCCTTCTATCGGAATACAATGTTTATTCATGAAGAATAATAAACAAGGTACATCATAGATTCTTATAAACCAATCCTTGTTATATGTCAAGCTTTTTTTTACAGGTAGCGACTGTATGACGACAAGACGTCGCATCTTTCTCAAATTCGGCGTCAAGTTCAAAAGAGTTGCGAAAGGCTCGCGCAAAACCCAGACACAAAAGCACGCACAACAGCGCCATGCTGATATTGCGGAGACGCGTGCGCCCAGACGGTTGGGAAAGAGCCTGGGCCTCGTGCCATGTGTTCGCCGCCCCGGCGCAGGTCATGGTACAGCGCCTGGGACAGAGGCGGAAGCCGCTGTAATACATGCTCTCGAAAATGACCCGATACAACGGTACGCATACGGCAGCAAAGAGCGCTTGGCGATAGACAATTACTTCTGACTTACACCTTGCATGCGCAGGCTCAGATCTTTGGGGCTCGATGCATAGGCGAGAGCGATTTCTGTGGTGATCTTTTCGCTCTTCCACAAATCATAAAGCGATTGGTCCATGGTTTGCATGCCGTACATGTCTTTGCCTTCTTCAATCAATTTTACAATTTCTTTGAAGGGACGTTTGGCTTGGATGAATTCGCGGACGGTGCGGGTTCCAACCAAAATCTCTGTAGCAACAATTCGGCCCGGCGCATCGTTGCGGGTCATGATCCGCTGCGCACAGATACAACGCAATACACTGGCCAGCTGACTGCGGATTTGATCATGCTCTTTTTCATTAAAAAACTCAAGGATACGGTGTAAGGATTCCACGGTATCCACCGTATGCAGGGTGGACAAAACAAGGTGACCCGTTTCTGAGGCGGACAGTGCGGTGCGCACCGTTTCCTTATCGCGCATCTCTCCGATAAGGATGATGTCGGGATCTTGGCGAAGGGCAGCACGCAGGGCATTCGCGAAACTGTCCGTATCAATGCCCACCTCACGCTGTGTGATGAGGGCACGCTTGTTATGATGGACGAATTCCAGCGGGTCTTCAATGGTAATGATATGGTCGTCCCGTGTCTGATTGATATGGTTGATCATGGCGGCGAGAGACGTTGATTTGCCTGAACCGGTTGGCCCGGTAAAGAGAACCAAGCCGTTGCGCAAAGCACAAATACGATTGAGAATAGGGGGCAGATTCAGCTCTTCAATGGTGCGGCTGCTCAAGGGCACGGTACGCATCACAATTCTGGGTTTGCCGTCATCCATGCAAACATTGACCCTGAAACGTGCTTTCCCCGCCAGCATATAGGAGCAGTCCAATTCTTTGGTTTCCAGAAATTGGTTGCGCATACGTTCATCGACAACCTTTTCGATGAGCGTGTAGAGATCGCCGCCTTTGAGAATATCAAATTTTTCTTGGTGTTCCAGATGTCCGTCAATGCGTAAGATCGGGCACGACCCGACTTTCAAATGTAAATCTGAAGCATTTTGTTCCAGCGCAAAGGATAATAATTCGTTGATATCAAGTGCCATATAATCTCCGTCTTCCGTTGCAGATCAACATTGTAACGCCCTTCGTGTCCATGCAATGGAGCGCTTCCGATTGCTCCGATT
>JAAYJI010000226.1 GCA_012523015.1 Candidatus Hydrogenedentota bacterium | reverse complement strand
CTTCTATACGCACCTGTATATCATCCATCAACCCATCGCCGTAAATCCGAAAACAGTTGCTATTAAAGCGAAACATCGATTCCACAGATTGTTGTTGTTGTCTGCGCTGGAGGGAGCGCATATTTTCGTCCGACAAATTCCGTTCGAATCCCTCCAGGCGCGGTTCAGGTCTATCGGCCTGCACGCCCATATCAGGGATAAATGGCTGCAGTTGGCTGGCATTATCAATGGGCGCCATTCGCGCTTCATCATAAATTTGTTCGGCTGCAGTAATGTCTAGGTTGCCGGAATGTCCTGCAATAACGGCGGCAATCACATCTTCATGGGCCGTGTTCACGTTGACTCGTCCCTCCCAGTCTCCGTGCACCGTCAGATACTCGGAAAGAGGAAGCTGCTCCTGCTCGGGATCGCCAAAATATAATTCCGGTGTAATGCCTTTGATGAGGAGTAATTCTTCTATACTCGTCATGGGCCCATTCTTACAGGAATAGGGATTTTCTAAACTGCGGTAGTAATCGCTCTCTGCGCCTTCGGGTTCCTCTGCGTCGCCATCATCATAATCTACCCAGTCGATTATGGCGTCTACAGGGTCATAATTGGTGTCACTGCGCAAGGCGAAAAATTCACGCAAGGCGTTGATGACAGGTTCATTATGAACGAGCGATCCATTTTCGAATACCACCAGCGCATTGAGATTTATTTTTCCGTATTCATCTGCAATAGAGGCGCGCATCGTCGCATCATTTAAGGGTTGAAAAGGGACACCCAAATGCCATTGCGAACCATCCAATTCACTATCCACGGGCGGCAGACCCGTTTCCATCATGGATGCGTATTGTTCTCCCAACACCATAATTCCATTAATGACTGCTGAGCGTGCGGCAAGCTTGGCTTGGAAATCAGCTCCTTGGTTTTGTGAAAAAACAGCCTCCACCTCCATTTCATACAGAAATGCGAAGACCAAAGCGGACAAGAGCGCCACAAAAACCAAAGCCAACAATAAGGCTATCCCGTCTTTGCGAGAACGTGATCGGTTCAGTGGTATTAGGATTCTGTGAGTTTTAAAGTATATCATTGTCTGTAAATCTGAGATTGTTAAAGTCTGGGAAAGGAAATTCTACATCCAGTCCTAAAGGCAAGGTCATCATGATTTCTAAGTCGGGATTCTCTGAGAGATCAATTCCCGAACGGGACATTTCTTGTCGCTCCTCTTCACTTCTCGGAAAATTAATCTTGATATGTATACCACTGGGTAAGCGGCGCTCCTCTACAGAATCCCAGTCATCGACCCAGTCCTTGCGTACGCTGTCAAAATAACGGATATCCATGGATGCAATGGGGATCGCCTGTGTGTTCTTTCCCTCGGCGTTGGAATCTGATGTCGCCATGAAATCGCCCGACTCCAATTCCAAAGGTTGTTCTTTAACAAGTAAAATGCTGTCGGGACGGTCATCATCGGGAATGAAGAGATCGGAAACCTCTCTGGCTGCTTCATTTTGATCTACCAACGCATAGCTCACCACCCGTGTGACGCCGGGTAACGCCCTCGCCCCAGGCATAGGCAGCGATGTAGCGAAACGCAGCGTATCAGCAGGTCCAAAGGGTCCGTCACCGGACTCACCCAGAAATTGATATTCCGGCTGTAAGCCGGCTGCATCTATATAGACCCCTTGCAAATTGTCGGACAGATTTTTCCAGACGACTTGTTTAAACCTTAAGCGTTCCGCTTTGCTTCTGGCAATATCCATGGTGCCGGTAACAGAGGCGAAACTGCCATAGACGATACTCGTAATAATGGCAAGGATAATAATTGCAATCAACAATTCGAGCAATGTAAATCCGAGCACCTCGGAGCCGGCACGAGTATATTTTTTGCATACCTGACACACAGGCAAAACTCCTAAGGTCGTTGTTGGATCGTTTCCATTTCCGAATTACTAAAACTAAAAAACTCTAAGGATTTACTTTCACCGCCGGATTTCATGAGCGTCGCGGTAACCCGATAGAATAAAGTATCAGACAGTAACGGGCTTCCTCCTTCTTCCCCTACTTGTTCCGCCTCATAACTCCAGCTATACCCGGGGTATCGTGAACCGAAGTCTCCCCCGCCGCTTAATTCGCCCGCAGCTATCCCCAATTCTGCACGCCCTAGAATACTCTCAAGGAGCGAACGGTTATCAACTTCTTCTTCTGTGATCAGATGAAGATTTAGAGCAGAATAGTGAGTGTTCACCAAGACAAAAAGCCCGCCGGCGAGAATGGTCAACGCGATTAACACCTCTATTAGGGTAAATCCTGACCGTTTTTGCAGCATAGCAACAGCGTCGTTACGCACCTTAGAACCCTCCCGCCTTTGCCATGCCTCGTCCCGACACAGGATTCCATTCTATGATGAAGCGGTCATCATCCATATTGACTAGGGTGAAGAAAACGGAATGTTCAAGGCCGAGCGAAGGGATCGGTATTTCTATGACACCACGGTTGACGGTGCTGTTGTTGGTCTCTACGGCGCTGACACGAATGCCCTCAGGCAAATGAATTTTTTCAAGAAGCGGACCCGCCACCTCCTCTTCCGTTGGCTCCGACCAGCTTAATTCAAATCCGTCGTCAAACAAAGGGCCTATTTCGCTGAGAAATCCGTGATCTTGTTTCACGTTTTTGGCGCGCGTAATCAACAGCTGCTGTTGCCTCAAATCAAAATTTTTTTTCATCTGATCGTCTGCTTCGGCGGGATCAAATTCGTCAGGAAGATTTCCGCTCAACCGTTTGCTGCCTTTTTCTGCGCCTGCCATCATTTCAGTAAGTTCGGCGGCGGTGTAGTTATTTGCTTTTTTGAATTCAGAAAAAACATTGAGCGAATCGACGGCACCGTCTTCACTTTCCGGCTGGGGATAGACAATTTCCATGGTGTAGATCTCTTGTTCATCTAAATCGATATACACTTTCAATTCGCGATTGAACAAGGCGGCTTCAGCGATAACGGCAGAACCGTAATGGGCGATTTTTCTTGCCTGTCCTTCCAATTCTGAAAAGACAAGTAAAGGCACCAATTGAGGCAGTGAAACGGCCGCAATGAGTCCAATAATAAGAATGACTACCGAAAGTTCGAGCAGCGTGAATCCGGCGCAGCTTCGTTGATTTTGCCGCCGGTATTCTAAAGCTTCGCCTGAAAGGAAGCGCACATTAGAACTCGTCACTGGAAATATCAGCATTGATTCCCGTACCGCCCTGTGAACCATCAGCACCCATGGACACTATTTTGTATTTGCGGGTGCCTTCTTTGGTGTAGAGATAAGGGTTGCCCCAAGGATCCAGCGGAATTTTAGGAGGATCCATGAATTCAGACACACTTTCTAAGGAATCGGGTAAACGGCGATTGTTTTTCATCATGTAGGCGGTGACAGCCGTTTTCAGTGCTTTGATTTCGGTCTTCGCTTTTGCGACGTCTGCATCATCCAGGGCACCGAACAAATAGATACCGGCAGTAGTCGCGAGTATGGCAATAATTGAGACTACGACCATGAGTTCGATAAGGGTAAAACCACTTTGAGACGACAGTCTTTTCTTTGGCGTTTGCAATGTTCTATTCATCATTTACGATCCTCCAATATTGGTGCTCATCTGGAAAATTGGCAACAAAATAGCCAAGACCAGAAGCCCGACAAATAAGCCCATACATATGATTATGGCCGGTTCAATTAACGCGACAAGGGCATCTATAGTCAACCGAACATCTTCATCGAAAGTGTCGGCTATTTGAATCAACATATTTTCGATTTCTCCGCTGCGTTGGCCAAGCTCAATCATATGGATTAGCATGGGCGGAAACAATCCCGTTTCTTTTAAAGGCTGCGCCAAGTCACGACCACGGCGTACACCTACCTTAACGTCATCCATTTGCATTTGGATGAAGCTGTTACCCAAAATTTCATTGACGATCTCAAGCGCAGGCAGCACGGTGAGACCGCTTTGCAACATGGTTCCCATGGTTCTGGCAAATCGTGCACAAATTAATTTCAGGTGAAGGGTTCCATATAGCGGAAACCTGAGTTTCATCTGATCCCAGCGTTTGCGGCCTTCGGGACGGGAAACCCACAAACGCCACAACGAAAAGACGCCGAAGATGACCAATAAAATCACCCACCAAAATGAAGCGGTCCATTCACTAACACCGATCAAGGCTTTGGTGATCGCCGGCAATTCCGTTTCCTGACGTTCAAACATCTTAGTGATTCGCGGCACAATAACCATGACAAGAAACACGATGATTGCTACAGCGAACAAGGCCATAAAGGAAGGATAAGCAAGGGCTGATAAGATCTGCGCGCGGAGTTTTGCCTGTCGCTCGAGTATGTCGGCGAGGCGCACTAAAACTTGTTCTAAAGTACCGCTCGCTTCCCCGGCGCGTACCATATTTACATAGAGTTCAGAAAAGACGCGGGGATGGGCTCCTAGTGAATCTCCCAAGGTATTACCGCTATTCACCTTGTCGCGAACATCATAAATAATGGCGCGGAGACGGACACGGCTGGTTTGGTCGATCAAAGCGTTCAAGGCTTCCAGCACGGGCATACCGGCACGGAGCAACACGGCCAATTGTCGCGTCATCAGCGCGATATCACGACCGGAGACACGCCCGCGGTTAGTAAATCCGATCTTTAATCCTTTTTTGGTACTGTCGGCTCCGGAAGTATCTTGATTGATATCCGTCGGGTAGAGCCCCTGTTCACGAAGGCGGCTGCGTGCTTGCGCGGCACTTTCAGCGTCAATGACGCCCCGTGTCGTTTTGCCGGTGCTTTTTATAATTGCTTTGTATTCAAATACAGCCATAGCTTCTTTTCATTGTTTAGTCTAAAACCTCATCCCGCGTGACACGGAGGATTTCTTCAATGGTAGTTTCGCCGCGCAACATTTTCTCCGCGCCATCTTCGCGCAAAGTCCGCATCCCTTCGCGGCGTGCTTCCCGTTTGATGACATTGGAATCGGCGCCGTGAAGAACCAACTCTTGGATATGATTTGACATGACCATCAATTCAAAGATACCGCTTCGTCCGTAGTAGCCGCGCTGCGCGCACTTATCACAACCTTCACCTCGGTAAAGCATTTTCAAACGGGGATCGTCCAGTTGGATACCGAGATCGCGCAAACTGTCGGGATCAGGCTCGTAGCCCTGTTTGCATACCTGACAGACGCGGCGCACAAGACGTTGTGCTTGGATGGCAATCGTGGATGAGGTGACAAGGAAAGGCTCAATGCCCATGTTGATTAAACGTGTAACGGCGCCGGCGCTATCGTTGGTGTGAAGGGTAGCAAAAACGAGATGGCCCGTAAGGGAGGCTTGCACGGCCATTTCAGCGGTTTCCATGTCTCGAATTTCACCGACAAGAATAATGTCCGGGTCTTGGCGGAGAATGCTGCGCAGTCCCGCAGAGAAAGTCAATCCTATTTTGGGTCGTACTTGTATCTGTCCGATACCGGCAATCAGGTATTCAATGGGGTCTTCAACGGTGATAATATTTTTATCGGGCGAGTTCACCCGTGCCAAGGAAGCGTAGAGGGTCGTCGATTTTCCCGAACCTGTAGGACCGGTTACAAGCACAATACCATGTGAGCTGGTAATGAGGCGGTCCATTAATTTGTGATCCCGTTCATCCATGCCCAATTCTTCCAAACTGAACATGAAATTGCCCTTTTCGAGAATACGCATGACAACCCGTTCACCGTGGGCAATAGGGATCACGGAGACACGAATATCAATTTCTTTCCCGCTCAAACGGATTTTTATACGACCATCCTGCGGCAGCCGGTGTTCGGCAATATTCAGATTGGCCATGATTTTTACACGGGATACAAGTGCCGCTTGTTGCGCTCTGGGCACGGTAAATTTTTCGTAGAGCACGCCGTCGATACGATATCGAACCCGCACGGAAT
>JAAYJI010000225.1 GCA_012523015.1 Candidatus Hydrogenedentota bacterium | reverse complement strand
CTATTATACCCAGGTCTTTCTTGCCTTATAGATTGCTGCGTCAGGATATATGCTTCCATCAGTTTATGATAGATAAGGGCTAGCATCTGTATGAATCCGCTCTTTACGGGGCCACGCGGAAGCATATTAAGCTGTCGACCCTGCTATCTCCACGGTATATGTATGTTTTTTTTATGATCAAGAAAGTGTAGGCTTTCATGCGATTCAATCCCTTCACTCCAACTCCTTTTCTTTTGCGCACTGTCACGGCGGTCTTCGTATTGGGTCTGTGCTGCGTGGCGTGCACCCATGACGCTGCGAAAGAAGGTGAAGCAGCGGCTCCCGCTCGTGAATCCTTTCCCACCCTAACAAAACGGGCGCCCGTCCATTTTAGCCATGCTATGGGCCCTTTGGGCGATACCATGCGCGCTTTAGGCGAGGCAACGGAAGGCGCTTTCGTCCTCATGAGCGGTCTGGAGGAACGGTCTATTGACGCCGTTTCCTATAAAGGCACCTCTTACGAACAGGTGATTGCGAATTTGGCAGATGCTGTTCAGGCAAAGTATGTTGCCACCCCCCATTACTATCTGATTTTCCCTGAAATGTATGACGCTTTACAGCACATGTCTTTGGATGATCAACTCAGCGATGCCTATAAAGAATTGAAGGTTGGTGCCGTGTTCGGGGCAAAAACCAATCTATTCGTTCTTTTTGCTGCCTTAAGCAAAAGCTTGGACATCACCATTGTGGCGGATAATTATATTGCCGAGGCCCGATGCGGCGAAATACATCTCCCCCAACTTCCCCTTGGCCGCGTGCTGGAAGCCATGCTCCAGTCCGCGAGAATTGCGCCCGATACGGTCAGCATTGAATGTACCGATGAATACATTTTTTTAAAAGCGCCTCAAAATGAAAATGCCGATACAACGCGGATCAGCCCTTCCGACGCGAACGCGGGGGATGCCATGACGGAACGCATCGTTTCCCTTTGTCTTCCCGACTGTGGCACGGAAGAAGAAGAAGGGATGGTTGAAGCGGCAAGCGCCATTCCGCTCCATGAAGCCTTGCTGCCTTTGCCCGAACAGCTCGGCGTGGAGATTGTAGCGCAGCGCGCTCTTGCCGACATCCCCATTAACCCCTGTATCCTCAATAACGTGAAACTGTCCACAGCGCTGGATTTGCTCATCCGACAATGGCCGCTTCCGTACTTCGGCTGGGAATACAGAAACGACCGGATTTTAATTCGGGAACGTTGATTCGATCTTAGATCCCTGTATGTCCAAACCCGCCCTCACCGCGCAATGTGCGGTCAAGCGAAGCGCGAAGCTGCCATTCAACACGGGCAACAGGCGCCACAACCAATTGCGCAATCCGATCGCCGCGTTTAATGGTCACCGTTTCTTCACTCAAGTTTATAAGCAGCACTTTGATTTCGCCGCGGTAGTCCGCATCAATGGTACCCGGTGTATTCACCATGGAAATACCCGCCTTTAACGCCCATCCGCTGCGCGGCCGGATCATCCCTTCAAAGCCCGGCGGTATAGCCACGCAGATGCCCGTTGGAACGGCGTATCGTGCCAGTGGCGGCAGGCTAAGGGGTTCTTTTAAAGCGGCGCATAGGTCCATGCCGCTTGCGTGTTCACTTGCATAGGCGGGTAAGGCAAGGTCTTCATTGCCCGGCAGCTGATGTATAGGTATCGGTAAATGTTTCATAGCTATAAGCGTATTTCCTTTGATACTTTATCCGGTTCCGGTCCCAACACAATCATGGCGCAGCTGTCTTTCTGAAAACGGCTTTGCGCATACTCAAGTATACCGTCAACGGTGACCGCATCGACACGCGCCACGATCTCGTCCACCGGCGTCACGCTCCCTTTAAACAACAAATCCTTACCCATATGCGCCATGCGGGCGTGGCTGCCTTCAAATGCCATGAGCATGGAACCCTTCAATTGTTGGCGCGCAGACTCCAATTCATCAATCTTGACAGACTCTTCTCGGATACGGTTTAGCTCTTCGAAAGTCAGGGCAAGGGCGCGATCACAGTTTACGGGAGCGACTGCCTCATAAATACCAAGCATCCCCGTACTGACATGGCTTGTGTGATACGCATAGACGTTGTAAGCCAGGCCTTCATCTTCGCGTATACGTTCGAAAAGCCGCGAGGTGCTGCCGCCCCCAAGAATGCCGGTCAGTACACTGCAAGAAAAGCGATCTTCACAGGTGGAGGAAGAGCCGGGAAAGGCAATATTGATATGGGACTGCGATATGGGCCGATGAACCGCTTGCACACCGGATTGGAATCTCGGCGTGCCCATCATGGTCGGCGGATCCTGTGCTTTGACAGGACTCATTATTTTTTCGATTTGCGCCAACACCTTATCAGGGTCAAATTTACCTGCAATGGAAAAGACCATATTCGCGGGCGTATACCAAGCGGAATAAAAGCGCCGGAAATCTTCGTAGGTGAAGGCGGAAACGGTTTTTGAATATCCGGAAATCGGGCGGCCCAAAGGATGATCGGGCCAGTGGAATTCAGACAAGAGATCATGAATGAAATCATCGGGTGTGTCTTCAATAGCAGCGATCTCTTCAAGGATTACGCCCCGCTCCTTTTCGATTTCGGCAAATAGCGCGTTTTGAAGAAGATCAAAAAGCACATCTATACCGACGCTTACATGCTCTTCCAGCATGCGCGCATAGAGGGTCGTATATTCTCGCGATGTACTGGCATTAAGATAGCCGCCGCGCCGTTCGATGGCGTCCATAATCTCATGGATCGACTGGGTCTTGGTCCCTTTAAAAAAGAGATGCTCCAGAAAATGCGCGAGCCCCGCTTCTTCATATGTTTCCGCGGCGGATCCTGTTTTTATCCAGATGCCAAAAGAAGCGGAGTGCACGTAAGAAATAGGTTCAAGGGCAATCGTAAATCCGTTGTTTAAGCGGTGGGTAATCATGGCAGAATCAGGTTTATACACGCGGCAAATACTCCTTGACCGTGATTGCCAAAAAAAAGGTTGTCGCCGGTTTGCGCGACAACCTCGGATTATATCAGTAATGAATTAGCGGTTGCGACCACGGTCCCGGTCACGGCCGGAACGATTATTGTTGCGATCATTCTTACCGCCGCGCCGATCATCTCTGCGTGGACGATTCCCGCCGCCGCCTTGGGGCGGATTGGATTGATATCCTTCGGGTGCAGGCTCGACGGTGCCCAGTTCTCGGTCGGCAGCAATCTTGGACAGATTCACTCTGCCCATCTGATCGATTTCGATGACCTTAAACGTGACTTCATCGCCTACGTCCAGAATATCAGTGACATTATTCACGCGATAATCAGCGAGTTCAGAAATATGAATCATTCCTTCTTTATTGCCGATAACGGTACAGAACGCGCCAAAATTCATGATCCGCGTTACGCGGCCCGTATAAATTTTGCCAACCTCTACATCAGCAACAATTTCTTGAATCAATTCGATGGCTGCATCAGCGGCAACTTTATCGGTGGCAGCGATGCTGACCGTGCCGTCATCATCAATTTCAATTTCCGCTCCCGTTTCAGCTTGGATCTGACGGATCACTTTGCCGCCGGGTCCAATGACTTCACGGATCTTGTCGGGATTAATTTTGATGGTGAAGATACGCGGTGCAAAGGGTGAAATATCGGGGCGGGGCGCGTCTAAGGCCTTGTTCATTTCTCCCAGAATATGCTCTCGTCCGCGGCGTGCCTGCTCCAAAGCGTCTTCCATCACTTTGCGTGAAAGACCTTTCACTTTGGTGTCCATTTGGAAAGCGGTGATTCCTTGGGCGGTACCACAGACTTTAAAGTCCATGTCGCCCATATGATCTTCGTCGCCAAGGATATCGGAGAGAATACGAATTTCGTCCTCTTCTTTGATCAGGCCCATGGCAATGCCGGCGACAGGCGCTTTGATCGGAATACCGGCGTCCATCATGCTGAGTGAACCACCGCAAACGGTAGCCATCGAACTGGAACCGTTACTTTCAGTAATATCCGATACGATACGCACGGTATAGGGG
>JAAYJI010000224.1 GCA_012523015.1 Candidatus Hydrogenedentota bacterium | reverse complement strand
TGACTTATCCGATCAAATTGTAATTGCACATGAAATCAAAACAAACGTTCCGGGCGAATACCGTGTTACCTATAATGTCAAAGACTCCACCGGGCAAGCCGCGCCGGAAAAAATACGCACAGTCATTGTCAGCGGTGACTTTGAGCTTTATGTAAACAATTTTGTCAGCAGAACCTCCGAGGGAATTTATATCTCCTACTTAGACTGTAATCGTGAGTATGATGATCCGGGCGCATATGCTCAAGATGCTTGTGATGGTGATCTCACCTATGCTATTCAATCCGAAGGAACAGCCGATATACGATCCGGCGAAGTAGGGCGAAGTTTTGACATCCTTTATAAAGTGCGCAACTCACGTGGTAATGAATTAAAGGCAACACGCCGCGTTATTGTCCGCGACATATTCGAACCGGCGGTCTCTTTATTAAATGCCGGCGCGGCCAACGTCACGCTGCTTCCCGATGAAAAAGAAGATCCGGATTGGTGGGTAGTCGCCTACGCTAACTATAATAACGTTTATCCAAAGGGGCATCCGAAGCGGTATTTTGACCTGCCTCCTAACTGGCGAATAGAAGATTATTCCGGTGGAACAAATTCAGACTTCACGCCGCAGGCATGGAGCTGCAACAAACCCAATTATGAAGATCCCGGTGCGTTGGCCATGGATGAGTGTGAAGGTTCTATTGATCCGGTCAAAATTTTATCCATACTGATTTATTGGGATAAACGTACAAGCAAATGGTATTTTGAATGGCTGGGATTTTTGAATGATCCTTCCAATCTTCCGCCCCCATTGGTAAATGTTAGACCCTATCGCATGTTTTATCTCTGTGCTGACTCAAAACGCAATGCCCCGTGGTCGTCGTGGCCGGCAGGTTTTTCATCTGTTCGCACGCGTCAAATTATGCCCCTTTACACTGTCAGTATCAGAACCACCGATGGTTCTGATATCTCAGAAAAACAAATCAGCTGCAATGAAATCTTTGATCCCTATGCGAATGTTATTGCCATAAGTGCCTGTGAAGGAGATATTTCTTCCAAAATGACCGTAACCTACAGCGGTGTTGATTTTACGAAACCTTTGAGTCCGGGCAGTTATCGAATCCGTTATGATGCACAAGACGCCTACGGCACAATGGGACGCGTAGATCGCACCATTAATGTTATTGATGGCGGCCGCCCCGTAATTACAATTTTGGATGCAGAGGGGAATCCCAGCGCAATCCCAAAAATGACGATTCCGTGGTGTATGTTAAGAGATCAGTTGGATGAGGATCCCAATTGGTGGAAAGAATCGCCCCATTTATTTGAATCTAACTGGTTCATCTTCCGACCCGGCGTAGGTTGGCGTGTCAGAGACAATTGTGCCGATGAAAGTGTACTGACAAACCAGACGCAAATATCAAAACAAACTGAACTGCGCAGGGCTCTGGAAATGCTGCCTTCCGTTCGCGAACAGAGCACCCCTGAGTATCCCATTGATCCAGCCCGCTGGCTTCGTCTTTACACCCTCATTCATAATGTTAGTGACGGCTCCGGCGAAAACTCTGCTCAAGCACTCCCCGCCTATCGCATTATCGAGGTAGTCGAAACGGTGCCCGTTATAGAACTCGTTGACGGATTAAGCGAAACCATGACGCTTGAATGCGGCGTTAAAAATTCCAAACTTTATCAATTGCTTAACAAACCGGGGACACCTGAAGAACTGTTACGGTCCTTGGTCAGTGTTAAAGATAAATCTAAGTTGCCCAATGTTCCCGAATGCAAATGTGATGAGCTCGATGACGAATTCCTCGACATTTCCGGACATTTGGAACTGAGCGACCTGTCTAACCCCGGCGTGTACACTGTCGTCTATAATGCCATGAATGCGTTGGGTAAAACTGTGGAAGAGCCGCTTGTGTTTACGGTCACGGTGGCAGATACCAGAGCGCCTGTAATGACGATTATTCCAAAAGACGATGTGATCATTGATCCTTCGCTGCAATGGAAAGTGGGTGAGCCTTTCGATTACACCACACAAGTCAACATTACCGCTCATGACGCCTGCGACGGTGAATTGACTCCCGTACTGCGTGACACCCATAAAATGAATTTTGACAGTCCGGCACAAGGTCAATATAGCCTCGTTTTCGAGGCAACTGATCAAGCGGGCAATACCCAAACAGTCATCTTGATTGTCAGTGTTGAAGCTGAATTCATCAACCGCTTCCCGACTATCAAACTTTTGGGCGCAGAAGGCGTTGTCCTTGAATGCCATGGGGTTTATGTGGATGCCGGCGCACGTGCAGAAGACGAAGTTGACGGTGATCTCACCGCCTCCATTCGCACTACCGGATACGTGAACACGAGATCGCCCGGAAAATACACCCTTTCCTATACTGTTACGAACAGCCTCGGCAATACCGAAACCGTGGAACGGGTCGTAACCGTAGAAGATACCGATGCCCCGATTATTACGCTTCGCGGACCGACGCGCATGACGCTGTTCTTAAATCAGAGTTTCATAGAGCCCGGCGCCATTGCCGAAGACGTATGTGACGGAACGGTCAATGTCTTGGTACAAGGCGTTGTCAATACAGCGGTTGCCGGCGAATACCAATTGACCTATACGGCTGTTGACCGTGCGGGCAATGAAGCCTTCCCGCTCAAACGGGTGATTACCGTGCTGAAGCAGTCAAAAGATTCTGCTGAAGAAGGCGAAGGCGATAATCGCCGTGAAGGGGAAGGCAGAGAAGGCGAAGGCGGTCGTGAAGGGGAAGGGACACCGCCCGTTATAGAAGATCTCGGTCCATGCAACAACGCCTTTGGATGCTTTAACTGTGTGCGGCAAGGGCCAACCGGTCCCACGTGCCCGAAATCGATGGAACGTTTCCTGGGAGATTTCCTGATCCTTGGACTTGGGATGATGAGCCTCTTGGCCTTCAATCGGCTGCGCTAAGAAATAATACAAGCCCGCGATTTATGATCCGGCGATGACGATGGACACCGCTCAAACGGCTGTCGTGAGATCGGATTGTGAATCGCGGGCTTTTTCTTTAACAGTCGTGCTCTCGTTTCATTTCTCTGTGCTGAGCGTCTATCTGTAACACAGTCGACTGTTGTATGAACAGCGTGATGTTCGTCCCCCTTGCCGCGCGACGCTGCCGGGCGCCAATCAAATCACGAAACGAAATTATAATCCCAACTGATCCATGACTTGGCTTTGTCTGTCTGACGACTGCTGCGAAATAGACTGGACATTATTTTTAAGATGGGATCTTGCCGCTGTGGCGCCTGCTGTGCTGCCATTACCCAATCCGGATTGGATGCCCATGCCGCCGCTGCTTTGGCGGGCAGGCATTCCCCCGCTTTGAGGGACATGCTGTTGCGCATGCTGCACGTTAGCAGCCTCACCGGGTAATAGTACATCGCCGTTTTGGTTATTGTAGACAAATGCTTCACCGGACACGGTTCTGGGCAGTTCATCCAGATACTGGGGGTACAGGTCATCCAGTGTACCGGGATAAAAGCCGACAGCCATGCCGTAGCGTTGAATAGCCCCTTTAATTTCTTCCACCTTTCGTTTATCGGTCATATAGTCGACGGATACGGTGGGCACGGTGAGGGTGCCTGTTGCCGGGTCGTAGGCGTAGAGACTGCCATCCGCCTGTTGCGGCAGAGTCGGCAAATATTTGGGTACGAGCGCATCAAGGGAGGGCGGGTTTTCACCGTGCTCAGCCCGATAGCTTTGAACAGCCCGATCAAAGGTCAAGTCGTTGACCTGTTTCTTGACTGTTTCCAACTGTCTGGCGGCGGCTTTTGCATTTTGTGCCTGCAGTTCTGCCTGCACGGCCGTAGTCGCGACCAACTCCACGCCGCAGCCGGAAAGATAGAGCAGCAACCCGATTACAGCCAAGACGTTGAATGTGAACTTTGTATTATAATACGTATGCATAGCATTTCCTTTCTTAGAAGAAACACAGCAAACTGGTGAAGGATTCCGACTCACTCAAGGAACGTGAAATTTCCTTTTCCATTGCGAAACTATAAAAGGTCTATACATAATTATACACCCTTCCGGATCAGCCCTTTTATTTTTTTTATTCTATGCGAAGAAGATCCATAATTTGACCGATCCAAAACAAAGGTTATGATCGAGGAAAGACACTTCTTATGAACAGCCGCGAACGCGTCCTAGCTTCACTCAATTTTACGGAACCGGATCAAATTCCCAAAGATTTGGGTGCCATGCCCTCCACGGGGATCAGTTGCTTTGCCTATCCACGGTTGGTTAAAGCCTTGGGGCTTCCGCCCCGTAACGTTCGGGTTCACGACACGAGCCAAATGCTCGCCTTAGCAGATACGGATGTTCTGGATGCCCTTGGCTGTGACGTTGTAACGATCCAACCGGATCTGACCAATGCCTACCCCCAGCCGGAACGATGGCATCCCTACGATTTCAATGGACGCCTTGATGCGGCTGTCTTTGATCCCACCGCCTTTGAAGTGCTGCCCGACGGCAGCTTGTATCAACGGGCTATTGAATCACAGATGCTCCCCTCGGCTTATGTGTTTTCCGCAGAACATGGCGGACAACCCTTAGTTTTAAACGGACCGCTGCCCAAACCGAATTTGGATACGCTTAATGCCTCTTTAGAAGCGGCTCTGCCCACCCTTGCGGAAGTGAACGAATTTCAAGACATGGTTCGTCATGCACGGCGGAGCACAGACCGCGCAATCATGTTTCACGGCATCTCTGCGGGAATCGGCATCGGCAATTTTACAGGTATCGCCATGTTCCCCTTGCTGTGCCTTCTTGAGCCGGAATTTGTAGTGGAGTTACATGAGCTGGTCGTATCCCATGCTATCAAACGAATGGAACGATACCTGCCTGAGGTGGCGGATCATATCGACATCTATATGAGCGGAGCCGATGACTGGGGCACGCAAAATAACACCATCGCTTCACCCGACACCTACCGCAGCCTGTTTCAACCCTATTATCGCCGCATGAACGACGCGATCCATGCCATGAAACCAGATATCAAATGCTTCTTCCACTCCTGCGGCGCTGTTTATGATCTCATTGACGATTTCATTGACAGCGGCTTTGACATCCTCAATCCCGTGCAATGGACAGCAGGCGGTCATTCTTGGAAAGAATGGAAAGACAAGGCACGCAAGCGCATCGCACTGTGGGGCGGCGGCGTTGATACGCAGGGCCTTCTATCGCAAGGTTCGGAGGAAGCCGTTGCCGATCAAGTGCGGGAAATCACAGCCTACATGGGCAAAGACGGCGGCTATGTCTTTGGTGCGATCCACAACATTCTGGCGGAAATCGACGCACATAAAATCATCACGCTCTATCGTGCCGCCACGCCTTGAATGAAAAACGAGGCGTAATCTTAAAGTACAGTGATCCTATAATCCGGATTCACGCTCACAAATTACGGGCGGATCCGCTTTATAAGACGCCACGCTGCGTTCGATCAACCGGCGGGGATCATCATCAAAAAACATTCGGCTGCCGGTCGGTTTCTGAATCACTTCTAAAATCTCTTCAATATGATCGGCTATGCCGCCTGTGCCTGTTAATACACCAATCATCCGCCCCTCGTCATAGGCAATGGCGAACTCCCCTAGGGTACCGGATCTGCCGCCGGCAATGATCACGATATCGCAGCTGCGCACGCCAATGATTTCTCTGCCCATAAGTCCGGAGCCGGTGTAAATCATCACGTCAATATTTTCTATGGGGCTATTGTAACGGCCGATATGTTCTTGAATGCTCAAGGCAGGTGAAACACCGATGGTGAGCCCGCCCCGCTCTTTACAGCCGACCACAGCGGCATGGGGCAAGCCCGGGCATCCACCCGTAAGAATTGCACAGCCTGCATCGGCAATGGCGCGGCCCAGTTCCGTACAGCGCTCTAAGATCTCCGCGTCCATTTCACCGCCGGCAGAGCCCATAACACCAATCTTGATCAATCCCGAATAAATACCGTTCATCTACTACTCCTTTTTACTATTTTTTTCACGATAACATTCATCAATGAGTACTTTAGCATGTTTTAAGCTGGCTCCCGATGCAGAGCCGTCCAAGAGCCGTGCAATCTCCAGTCCTCTTTCTGTATCGCGCACTTCCCGTACCTTCGTGGTGGTACCGTCTTTTGTCTCTGATTTTTCAATCACAAAATGCGTTTGTGCCGTTGCGGCAATTTGCGCCAAGTGGGTGATACAAATGACTTGATGCCGTTGCGCCAAGGCTGTCAGCGCCCGGGCGACGCGCCTGGCCGTGCTGCCGCCTATGCCTGCGTCGATTTCGTCGAAAACCAAGGTGGGCACCGTATCCTGCGCTGCGAAGACAGATTTTAGCGCCAACATGATCCGTGAAATTTCGCCGCCCGAAGCGATCTGACGCAGCGGTTTCAATGCTTCTCCTTTGTTGGCAGAAAGCATAAAACTTAATTTATCGATGCCGTCTTTATTCAACTTCACCGCTTCAAGATGACTTTTGAAAGATGCGTTGGGCATATCTAAAGTGCGGAGCATGCGTTGAATAGCGCCGTCCATTGTTTGGGCGGCTTTATGGCGCTTCTGCGACAATATCGTCGCTTTTTCATGGGCACGATCCACCAATTCCCGGTATTCTTTGCGCAGGACAAGTAAACGCTCGTCTCTGTCTTCAAATTCGGCCAGCGCTTTTGCCGTCTTTTCACGATACGCTAAGATAGCGCGCACATCATTTCCATATTTGCGTTTAAGTGTGGAAATTAAGGACAAACGTTCATTGAGATGATTGATTTGTTCCGGGTCATATTCAATGATGCCGGTAAAGCGGCGCAGTTCTGAAGCGACTGCTTCAATGGAGATTCTCGCCTCACTCACATAGCGTGCCTGCTCCCTAAAATCCGCATCGATCTGTTCCAGTTCCTCAAGAGATTTTAAGGCTTCAGCAAGGATATCAACAGCAGACACGCCGTCTGATTCGTAAAGTGCCGCGTAGGCAGAGGATGCGAGCCGATAAATCGTCTCTGCATTGTTGATGCGGTGCAGTTGCTCCCGCAGCTGTTCTTCTTCATCAGGAATCAAGGCGGCGCCATCAATTTCACTGAGTTCATGACGCATAAATTCGACCTGCCGAATCCTGTCGCGGTCATCGGCTTCGAGCCGCTCAATGTCGGCAGCGCGCTGATGCATCTCTTTGACCAAAACTTTGATCTCTTCGACCAGCGACTCCACGCCTGCGCAAGCGTCTAAGAGGCGCAGTTGACATTCCGGCTTGAAGAGGGATTGATGCTCATGCTGACCGTGTAAATCAACCAGTTCATCGCCGATGGAGGTCAACACCGATACGGGAATCACGCGGCCGTTGGCGAGAACGCGATTACGCCCATCGGCAGCGATGGACCGTGACAAGATGAGCTGATCCTCTTCCACGGGGATATCCAGATCCTCAAGCAAGGTCAACAAAGGGGCTTGCGCAGCATCAAGGCGTACGATAAGATCCAATACGGTTTTTCGTGCTCCTGAGCGTATAACGTCAGCAGAGGCACGTCCGCCCAAAACCAAACCCAGCGCCCCCACCACAATGGATTTTCCCGCGCCCGTCTCCCCGCTGAGCACATTCAGGCCCGGTTTAAATTCTACGCTCAAGTTATCGATAATTGCGTAGTCGCGTATATGCAATGTCTCCAACATAAGATGCGGTTCAACCTTTTATAAAGGGTTATGAACGAATGGGGCGGTCTAAGCCTGTGGCCTACCAAAGAAGATTGTATCATAGGAAAGCCCGAGCAACGGAGATGCAGATACACCCGCAGATTCAAGGTTGAAATGCAACCGGTCAAAAAAAGAGGACATCACAGAGATCTTCGGTACAATAGTTCTA
>JAAYJI010000223.1 GCA_012523015.1 Candidatus Hydrogenedentota bacterium | reverse complement strand
GGCGAAGCTCCTGTTGAAGGCGAAGTGCCTGTTGAAGGCGAAGCTCCTGTCGAAGGCGAAGAGCCTGTTGAAGGTGAAGCGCCTGTTGAAGGCGAAGCGCCCGTTGAAGGTGAAACGCCTGTTGAAGGCGAAGCTCCTGCTGAAGGCGAAACTCCTGTTTAAGGCGAAACAACTGTTGAAGGCGAAGCGCCTGTTGAAGGTGAAACTCACGTTGAAGGCGAAGCTCCCGTTGAAGGTGAAGCTCCCGTTGAAGGTGAAGCTCCTGTCGAAGGTGAAGCTCCCGTTGAAGGTGAAGCGCCTTTCGAAGGCGAAGCGCCTGTTGAAGGCGAAGCGCCTGTCGAAGGCGAAGTGCCTGTTGAAGGCGAAACAACCGTTGAGGGCGAAACTCCCGTTGAAGGTGAAGTTCCTGTCGAAGGCGAAGTGCCTGTTGAAGGCGAAGCTCCCGTTGAAGGTGAAGCTCCTGTCGAAGGCGAGGCACCTGTTGAAGGTGAAGGCGAAGGTGAAGGTGAAGAATCTGGTGAAGGCGAAGATGAAGATGCTGACGATAGCAGTGGCTGTTGTAAGAGCAACGATAAGTCCTTGTCCTTGCCTGAAATGCTGCACAAAGGTCTGGGCGACTGGCTGCTCATTGGCCTAAGCCTTATGGGGCTGGGAGCCTTTTCTCGACGGATGCCCTGATAGGGCGCCTTAGATAGACACTAGGTATGACACTGCCCTTGGGCGGTGTCAACACCTAGGCGCGTATTTTCTTGACGTTGTTTTTTTTATTGCTTTGGCGTATAATGGTAACTGTATTGTAAGAGCATTATTGTAAGTCTATTTCATCACAATAACCCAAAGGAATCCTGTTATGAGTTCACGTCGAAGTTTTTTGAAAAGTGCCGCCGGTGCAGCCATTACCTTGGGAGGCTTCAGTTATGCCCGGGTAGCGGGTGCGAATGATCGCCTGTCTGTAGGTCTCATTGGCTGCGGCAGCCGCATGAAAGGCGCGATCATGCCTTCGGTCAACAATTATGCGAAGGCAAATAATTTAGAAATCACCGCCGTCTGTGATCCGTGGCGTCTTGCTCGTGAAGAAGCTGCCGCCATGTGCAAAGATTGGTTTGGTCGCGACCCTCTTCAATATGTCAGTTATCGTGAGCTGTTGGAGGAATCGGGTGTTGATGCGGTGATCATTGCGAGTCCTGAACACTTACATACGACTCATATGAAAGCTGCTGCCGAAGCCGGGAAAGACATGTATTGTGAAAAGCCTTTGGGCAAAGATTTCGAGGCTTTAAAGGCGGCCTATGACGCGGTGAAAGCCAAAGATCTCGTTGTTCAGGCAGGTACCCAGCTGCGCAGTTATCCGGCCATGATGGGCGCGCGCCAATACTTTGCCACAGGCGCTTTGGGCCGTATCAGCCGCATCGAACAGCATCGCAATGCGAGTCGTCCTTATTGGTATGGTTATTTGAAAGAAGTGAAGGAAGAGGATGTGGACTGGGCGGAATTTCTTGGTGACCGTCCCATGCGCCCCTTCAATTCCGATTTATATTCAGGCTGGTACGGATACCGCGAATTTTCCGACGGTGCCATCCCCAGTTTGGGCGCTCATTATATTGATCTGGTTCATTCCATAACGGGTGTAGGCTTCCCGCGCAGTGTTGGCGCTGCGAGCAATACCTACATTTGGAAAGATGACTACAACTTTGACAATCCCGACCACGTCTCCGCCGTTTGGGAATATGACGAAGGTTTCGCCGCTCATTATTCGACCAATTTCGGTAATGGCAGCGGCAGCACCTTCAAGATTTTCGGAACCAATGGGGTCATGGATCTCCAAGACTGGAGCAAAATTTATGTTTCCGGTGAAGGCGCCTATGACAAAACGGATCTTCCGAAAAAGGCGGAACGTGTCGAGGATTTCCCGTACCCTGATCACGTTGAAAACTGGATTCAATGCCTCCGTTCGCGGGAGACGCCCAATGCGTCCATCGATGCGGGCTATCAGCATGCCGTCGCCGTGATCATGGCTGTACGCGCTTCCGACACCGGCCGCCGTCAGATTTATGATGCAGACGCCCGCGAAATACGGGAAGGCTGATTCTGCGCTGATTGAGAAAACGAGAAGGCGAGCCCTGTTCTTTTAACGGGGTTCGCCTTTCCTTTCAATACGATTATTTGAAAGCAAGATCAAATTTTTCTTGCGATTCGACAACGACCACGCCCAAGTGGGTCACGCGAAAGCGCTTCGCATCCTCTTTGAGGTCATAACCGATTACGGTGCCCTCAGGGACCTCGATATTTTTTTCGATGATCGCCCGTCGAATGCGGCAATTTCGGCCGATGGTGACGCGTTCAAAGAGAATGGATTCTTTGACGTGGGAGTAGGAGTTGACGCGCACTTCCGGACCGACGACGCAGTTGTCGACCATGCCGCCGCTGATAATACATCCCGGGCTTACAATACTGTCCACAGCCGTTCCGAAGCGGTGCCCTGCTTCGGCAAACACAAATTTTGCAGGCGGCAGGGTAGGCAGATTCGCACGCATGGGCCATTGCCGATCGTAGAGGTTAAAGTGGGGATCTACACTGACCAGATCCATATTGGCTTCCCAGTAGCTGTCCAGCGTTCCCACGTCGCGCCAATATTTAGCTTCCTTTTTGTTTTCATCTTGAAAGTTATAGGCGTAAACGGCGGCATTATCGAGGACCAGCTTCGGAATAATATCTTTACCGAAATCGTGACTGCTTTGGCTTAATTCGGCATCACTGCAGACCGCCTCACGGAGTACCTCCGCATTGAAGACGTAGACGCCCATAGACGCCAGCGCCTTATCCGGATCATTGGGCAGCGGTTTCGGATCTTTTGGTTTCTCTTCAAAGCCGATGACGCGGTTATGTTCATTCACTTGAAAGACACCATAGCGCGACGCTTCCGAGAGGGGCACTTCAATGGCGGCAATGGTAAGATCTGCTTCCGTCTCACGGTGCAGGCGGATCATCTTACGGTAATTCATTTTGTAGATATGATCGCCGCTGACAATGAGCACCTCGTGGGGATCGGCTTGATTGATGGAATAGAGGTTTTGATAAATGGCATCGGCGGTGCCCAAATACCAATTCCTGTTCACGCGCATTTGCGGCGGCAATACCTCTATAAATTCCCCCAAAGCCGTATGCATGATATTCCAGCCTCGGTTAATGTGCCGGGCGAGAGAGCTCGATTTATATTGGGTGAGTACACAGATGCGCCGACAATGTGAATTAAAACAATTCGACAGTGTAAAGTCGATAATGCGGTACATCCCGCCAAAGGGGACGGCTGGTTTCGCACGTTCCTTCGTCAAGGGATGAAGCCGCTCGCCCATGCCCCCTGCCAGCAGCACTGTTAACACCCGCTCCAAGTCAAGGTTGTACATGGTACTTCCATTTCAAATTGCAGTTGCTTACTTATTCAGCCCGTAGTCATTCTATGAGGTATAACAGCTTTTAAAGGAGAAATATTCCGACAGGCGGCGCCGGCTGTCGGTTGTCTCATTCGAAAGGCGGCGCAGGGGCGTGTCCGCTTATCCTGCATAAAAAAAAGCCGTGAGCCTTTATAAGACTCACGGCGAGGATTCTTAGACAGACGGGATTTACTCTTCTTCTTCCCGAGATTTCTCGTAGGCGGCAATAATTTCTTTCGCAATATGATCGGGCACTTCGTCGTAGTGACTCAGTTTCAGCTCATAACTGCCTCGGCCTTGGGTGAGACTGCGCAGTTCCGTGGAATAACGCAGCACTTCCGCTTCGGGCACATTGGCGCGGATCACTTGGCGTCCGCCGCCCAAGGCATCCATACCTAGAATGCGCCCACGGCGGCTATTGAGGTCACCGTTAATATCGCCCATGAATTCTTCGGGCACGGTGACTGCGATTTCCATAATAGGCTCCAAGAGACACGGCCTTGCCTCGCGGATACCTTTTTGAATGGCTTTGGATGCGGCCAATTTAAAGGCCATTTCCGAAGAGTCAACGGCGTGGAAGCTGCCAAAGAAGAGTTCGACAATAATATCAACCACGGGATGGCCGCTGATCACGCCTCGTTCGAGGGCTTCAAAAGCGCCTTTATCTACGTGGGGGATGTACTGCTTGGGCACGACGCCGCCGACGATACTGTCAATAAATTCATAGCCGGCGCCCCGTTCGTTCGGTCCAATGCGCAGATGGACATCGCCGTATTGACCGTGGCCGCCGCTTTGTTTCTTGTGTTTGCCTTGTACTTCGACCTTCGATTTGATGGTCTCATGGTAAGCAACTTTCGGGATACCCGTTTCCGCTTCCACCTTATATTTGCGCTGCATACGGTTGAGCAGAATATCTAATTGCAGATCGCCCATGCCGCGGATAATATGATCGCCCGTAGCGCTGTCCCGATAGTGGGAGAAGGTGGGATCTTCTTCGGCAAGCCTATTGAGGGCTTCCCCAATTTTATCTTCGTCGGATCGTGCTTTCGGACGAATGGACAATTTGACCATGGCTTCGGGCAATTCGATCATGGGCAGTGTCCAGTTGGATCCGGCCGAGACGAGGGTGTCGCCGAAATGGGTGTTTTTCAGCTTGGTCATGGCCGCGAGGTCGCCCGGTCCGATCACATCGACGGGAACCTGTTGCTTACCATTGACTAAGAAGAGTTTGCCTGTCCGCTCCTTGGTATTGGTCGTCACATTATAAAATTCGGAATCGGATTTGAGCGATCCGTTCAACACGCGGAAGAGCGTCAAATGACCGACAAAGGGGTCAACAATGGAGCGGAATACCTGCGCTAAGAAGGGGCCTTTGGGATCGACAGGAACTTCAATCTCTTCGTCCGGCTTCTTCTCATCTTTCACCGTAATCTTGCGTTCCAGTGGGCTCGGGAAGGAGTGGGCTACGATATCTAGGAGCTCTTCAATCCCTTTTTCTTGAGAAACGCTTCCCGCGATGACGGGGATAATCTTTCCTTCTGTAATACCTTTTTGCAGACCGGAGCGAAATTCTTCAGGGCTCAGTTCGAGGGTCTCCAAATATTTTTCCATGAGCACGTCATCGGTTTCAGCAACGGCTTCGATCAGCGCTTCCTTATACTTATCTGCATTGGGCGGGAGCAGCGATTCATCGCCGGAGACGATATTGACCACACCCGACAAGGACGCGCCTTCACCAATGGCGACAACGAGGGGCACACAATGGCGTCCGTAGGTTTCTTGTAGGAGCTTGAGCGTTTCATCGAAATTCGTGTGTTCACGATCCAGTTTGTTGACGAAGAAGGCGCGCGGAACATGAAACTTTTCCGCATAGCGCCAGGCATTATCCATGCCTACTTGAATGCCTGTGGACGCGTCGACCACAATAATGACACCATCGAGCAAGGGCATGGAGGAAGCGACTTCACCGAGGAAATCCACGTATCCGGGATGGTCGACGAAATGGATTCGGCCGCCTTCCCATTCGATGTTTGCCAACGCCATGGCGATGCTGTGTTTGCGTTCGATCTCTTCATCCAGATAGTCGCAAACGGTGTTACCATCTTCGATGGCGCCCAGCCGCCCGGTCAATCCTACTTTATGCAGGATATGTTCGACGAGCATCGTTTTGCCGACGCCACCGTGACCAACAATGCCAACATTACGTACTTTCCCAGCTTCAATGGTTGCCATGAAAAACCCTCCGGTAGATGTTTGTCCGCTTGACGGACAGTGATGGTGTTATGCTGCTATTTTACTGAAACGCAACGGGAATCGCCATGACTCAGGAAGGTCATGGGGACATTAAGTATACCTTGAACACTCCGGTATGCTCAAATTATGCTCAGCTTCCTGCGAAAGAGCAGACGATTACTGATTTTGGTCCTGTTCTTCCTGTTGCGCTTTTAACACATACTTTTCAATGAGCGCGGGAACCTGATCCGGCGTCATATTGCCGTATATTTGGTCTTCAATCATAATGACAGGCGCCAGCCCGCAGGTGCCCAGGCAGCGGGATCCTTCCAGCGAGAAGAGTCCGTCTCGGGTCGTTTCGCCGAAATGGATGCCCAGCTCTTCACAGAGCCGGTCCCCAACACGTTCCGCCCCTTTCACGTAGCATGCGGTTCCCAAGCAAATATTGATGGGGAAGCGTCCGCGCGGCTCCATCCGAAAGAAATGGTAGAAGGTGGCGACGCCCGTGACTTTGGCGGTGGGCACTTGCAGGAGCTGCGCGACAGCGTCCATCTGTTCTCTGCCCAAATATCCAAAGTGCGCCTGTACTTTATGTAAGATATTGATGAGATGGCTGGAGGCGTAGGTATCTCCGGCGCATTCTTCGATATACGCGACTATTTCCGGAGTCAGTGCGTCCATGGCTTCACGCCGTACTTGTTGACGGTTATCCGTAGTCGTTGAAAGTGTCATTAGCGTATTCCTCTCGGCAGTCTGGGTTCATAGTGGGTGTGCAGCAGCTGATGCGCTTTTTCGCCGCCCGGTTCGCCCAAAAAGTTTTCGTATAATTTTTTGATTGCAGGATTATGATTGGAGCTCCGCACTTCTTTCGCGCCGTCAATGGTATACAGCGCTTGTGCCCGTTTGGCGAGGAGCCGCTTATCAAAAATGCGGTAGCCGTCGGGCGGATAGGGCTGTCCGCCGCCGCCGATGCAGCCGCCGGGGCAAGCCATCACTTCGATAATGTGATAGGTCTTCTCGCCTGTGAGCACCGCATCAAGCAGTATTTTGGCGTTGGTCAGTCCGTTGGCGACGCCCACACGCAGGGTGAGCGAATCGTTCACCTTTAACTCGCGTTCGCGCAGTCCTTCCACGGCACGCACTTCTTTAAATTCCATATCTTGAGGCGGCGCGCCCGTGATATTTTCCACGGCCATACGCAGCGCCGCTTCCATGACGCCGCCTGTCGTGCCGAAGATATCTGCCGCGCCTGAGGATTCCCCTAAGGGCGAATCGAACTGATCATCAGGCAGGTCGGCCAGGTTGATACCATAGTTTTTGATCATCCAGACCAGTTCCCGCGTTGTCAACACGGCGTCTGTTTCGGCCAGTCCGTCGGCAGTGCGTAATTCGGGGCGTTGTGCTTCAAACTTCTTCGCCGTACAGGGCATGATCCCCACGACAAAAATGTTTTCGGGAGCGATGCCCGCCTGTTCCGCATAATAACTTTTCAATAAGGACGACATCATCGCCATGGGCGAGCGGCACGAGGAGGCATGAGGAATCAGTTCCGGATAAAATTTCTCCATGAAATTGATCCAGCCCGGTGAGCAGCTCGTCAGGAGGGGCAGCCGTTCGCCTTTTTCAAAGCGGTTGAGAAATTCGGTGGCTTCCTCAACAATCGTCAAGTCGGCGGTGAAGTTCGTATCAAAGACGCGGTCGAAACCGAGGCGTCTCAAAGCCGTGATGAGCTTGCCTGTGGCTGGCGTGCCCAAGGGCATGCCGAAGCCTTCGCCAATGGTGGCGCGGATCGCGGGAGCCGTCTGAGCGACCACATGGATATTCGGGTCGGCAAGGGCTTTCCAAACCGCTTCGGTGCTGTCATGTTCGGAAAAAGCCGCCGTGGGACAGGCCGCAATACATTGACCGCATTGGATGCACACCGATTCGTCCATGCTGCAGTTATGGGCAGGGCTGACCAAGGTGGTGAAGCCGCGCCCTTGTTGACCCAAGTTGTGCACGCCTTGCACTTCGTCGCAGGTACGCACACAGCGGCCGCATAAGATGCACTTTTCAGGATCGCGGTCAACAGCGCTGCCGTCTCTTTCGATGGGAAAGCGTTTGCGCTCCCCGGCAAAGAGGCGTTCGCGCACGCCCGTCGCATAGGCAACATTCTGCAATTCGCAGTTGCCGTCGCGCTCACAGGTCAGGCAGGCGCGGGGATGGTTGTCGAGCAGCAGTTCTACAATGTCGCGCCGTGCCTGGCGTATGGTGGGGCTGTTCGTTTGCACTTCCATGCCTTCCCACACTTCCACGGCGCATGATGCCATGTAAAAGGGAACGCCTTTCACCTCAACAATGCAGACACGGCAAGAGCCTTGTATGCTTAAATCGGGGTGATAACAGAGCCGCGGTATGCGTATACCGAGCTCGTTTTCGGCCGCATCCATGATGGTGGTTCCCTTAGGTACGGCGACTTTTACATTATCGATGGTCAGGTTTACCATGTGTTCCTGGGTCATTGTTATACCTTTATCGTCAAAACCCGCCAAGCAGGTTTTATACCGTTCTTATTGTCTTGATACCGCGTCGAAACGGCACACTTCAAAGCAGCGCCCGCATTTAATACAGCTTGCCTGATCAATGACGTGGACTTCCTTGCGTGCGCCGGCGATACAGGCCACCGGGCAATTGCGCGCGCAGATGGTACAGCCCGTACATTTTTCCGGAATGATTTCGTAATGAATGAGAGCCTTGCATTTGTGCGCAGGACACTTACGATCAAAAACATGCGCCTCATACTCTTCTCTGAAATGGTTCAAAGAGCTCAGCACAGGGTTGGGGGCAGCCCGTCCAAGTCCGCACAGCGACGCATTTTTAACGAGTTTCGCGAGGCGCTCCAGTTTATCCAAGTCATCCGCTTCGCTGCGCCCTTCCGTTATGCGCACTAAGATCTCGTGGATCCTTTTGGTCCCTTCACGGCAGGGCGTACATTTGCCGCAGGACTCATCGACGCAAAATTCCATGAAGAATTTCGCAACGTCGACCATACAATCGTCTTCGTCCAGCACGATCATACCGCCGCTGCCCATGATCGAACCCAATTCACCGAGCGTATCAAAATCGATGGGCGTATCCAGAAAGTCGGCGGGAATCATGCCGCCGGCAGGACCGCCTGTTTGTATCGCTTTCAGCGTTTTCTTATGGGGTACACCGCCGCCAATATCATAGACCACGTGGCGCAGCGACGTGCCCATGGGCACTTCGATCAATCCCGTGTGATTGACTTTTCCCGCAAGGGCGAAGACCTTCGTACCGCCGCTGTTTTTCAAGCCCATCGTACGGAACCAATCGCTGCCGTAAACCAAAATCGCAGGTACTGTAGCAAAGGTTTCAACGTTGTTAATGACCGTAGGACGGCCCCACAAGCCGCTGTCTGTGGGATACGCGGGGCGTATACGCGGTTGTCCCCGCTCTCCTTCAATAGAATGGATGAGCGCCGTCTCTTCACCGCACACGAAGGCGCCGGCGCCGAGCCGAATTTCCAAATCCATACTGAAATCGGTGCCGAGAATATTTTTCCCAAGCAAGCCATGCGCTCTGCACGCTTCCAAGGCTTTTTCGATACGTTTGATCGCGAGCGGATATTCGGCCCGTACGTAGAAGAAGCCGCGGCTCGCACCGATGGTGTAGCCGCCGATGAGCATCCCTTCAATAACACTGAAAGGATCTGATTCGAGCATGCTGCGGTCCATGAACGCGCCCGGGTCGCCCTCATCCGCATTACAGATGATGTAGCGGTCGCCTTCGGCGCTGTTTTTACCTGCTTTCCATTTTAAGCCCGTGGGATAGCCGCCGCCGCCTCGTCCGCGCAGCTTCGATTCCAACAGCTCTTGGATCACCCAATCTGGATCCCCTTTTGACAAGACCGTGGTCAGGGCGCGGAAACCGTGATAGTTGATGTATTCATAAATATTTTCAGGATCGATAATGCCGGCATTGCGCAGCGCCACACGGTTCTGTTGGTTAAAGAAAGCAACGTCCCCGTAAAGGTCGAAGAAACGTTCGCTGATGGATTCGCCGGTACAGCGCAAGTCATCCACCGGCTTGTGGTTTACCAGATGCTCGTCGACAATGCGTTTCACGTCCTCTTTTGTCTTTATGAAATAGACAATATTTTCAGGACGTACCAGCACACAATTGGCTTCTTCGTCTTCGCGCTGCGAACAAAAGCCCATACCGCCTACAGAGGTCAAGGAAATGCTCTGCCGATCGATGTCGGTTTTCTCCAAAGCCTCTTCAAACCAGACCTGTGTGTTGCAGGTGGCGCTGCCTTTGCAGTGGCGCGCTTGACAAAAAATAATCTGTCGTTGCGCATGGGCCATCTCCTTTTCGAGGGCCGCATTTTCGATCACTTCGCCGCCCAAGATATGGCGCGTGAAGATGTCGTGGGCAAGGTCGCGCGTCACCTTTTGATACATGACCGGCATTTTACCGGGCATCAATACGCCTACGATCGGCTCGCGGCTGCATCGGCCCGTACAGCCCACATGATGCAATAGGATATCGTCGCGGGCGGAAGCGCGCAAGTTGCGCTCGAATTCTTTCCAGACTTCCGTGGCGCCGGCGGCGTTTTCACACGTGGCGGAACCCACCTGGATAATAATCTTTGACGAGGATTCTATCCGGGGCGTGCCTTCTTGAGCGGCCTGGCACAATGTTTCATAACGATTTAAAATATCGGTTCCCATGTAGATTATCAGGACTCCCTTATCATAAGGCTCTTGTGGAAAATCAGCATTTTCCAAACGTGGAATTATTACGATGCGGAAAATGTTGATTGTGGTTGGTTAGCGGTAAATTTAAACAACACATACTAAATGAGTGCGTAGTATACTGCATAATACCCATAAAATAGAAATCACAGGATGCCTGTGCTGTCTTTATGAACGGGGCAATGCGCAAGGGCAGCTTTCCCGGCTCTGAGTTTAAACACTTCTAAAAAACAGCTGCACTGTGAAAGCATGGGCCCTGTTTATTGATTATGCTTTAGAAATTTGCATTTTTAATAACAAATAGGCTAGGCTGAAACCCGTGCGTTATGAGTTATCAGTTGAAATCTTGGTTTGAATTCAAAAAAAGGAGGAAGCAGACCATGTCGGATGAACTCACAGCCAGTTTCGAATTGGCAAGCAAGGAAGTGACCGAATTGTCGGAAGCGCCCGATAGCGCGGCGCAGCTGAAACTCTACGGCCTTTTCAAGCAATCCACGGCGGGCGATTGCACAGGCGATCGGCCGGGCATGTTGGATTTTATCAAGCGCGCTAAATTTGATGCTTGGAAAGAACTTGCCGGGATCAGTCAAGACGACGCCAAAAAAAAGTACATCGCTTTTGTTGAGGAATTGAAAGAAGCGGATAAAAAGTAAGCGATCCCGCATCAGTCAATCCGAACTCAAGGGAGCGAAAGGGCAGGCCGCCTCCATCTGTACGGGGCGGCCCCGGGCGGGTTGTATGTGCTTATCGTGCGTCCCTGCTGATCTCCTACGCCGGGCGGCGGCGGCGGCTCACAGCTTTTCAAGAAGCTCCCGGATCATGGATTCCCGTGCCTCAATGCTTTTGGTCAGCTTGAACTGTACCCGCGCGCGATTCAAGTTCTGTTCGTCGTAGCGTGTATTGAAATAGACGTTGCCTGCGATGTAGTCGGCGAAAAAGCGCAGTCCCAATTCAAAGGTGATGAGCCGGATGCTGTCGTATAAATAGTAACGGTCTGCGCCGGTCAGGAAATCGGAGGCATTCGCCATATAGCCTTTTACAATGGCTTTGCATAGGTCGGTGTCAAAGTACACACTCTTGAGATCGAGCGTTTCTTCGCCGGCGGGTTTGCAGCTGGCGCGCAAACAGTCGCCGAAATCATAGTGTATGAGGCCCGTCTTCACCGTATGCAAATCTATAATGCAGGTGCCCTTGCCCGTCGCCTCGTCAATCATAATATTGGAGATTTTGGGATCGCCGTGGATGGGGCGCAAACGCAGTTCACCCCGTTCTTTGGCATCTTCCAATACGGAGCACCAGTCGCGACGGGCGTCAATAAATAATTTGCACCGTTCCGCTTCCAAGGAGGCGCTCAGACGAATTTGGCCTTCCTCCGTTTCCAATGCGGCGTCCAACACCTTGAGATATCCCGGCGTAATGTGAAAGCCTACCAAGGTGTCGTGGAGTTTTGAGGCGTCAAGGTCGCTGATGAGCCGTTGGAATTGTCCCAACACGAATCCCGTTTCATAGGCATGTTCCACACTCTGCACCGTAGGGAATGCGTGGGCAGAGGCGATCAAGGTGATGGCACGCCAGTATTCGCCCGATTCATCAATGAAATAATCGCGGCCGTCCCGTGCCGGGATGACCCGCGGCAATTGCCAAAAACGATCCGATTGATCAATCTCTTCTTCAATGCGCCGATGCACATGCTCCGTCAAGATACGCATATTTTCCATGATATGTTCGGGCTGCGTGAATACCCGCTTATTAATGCGCTGCAGAATAATCCGTTCTTCGGAAAAAGTCGTGCGGAAGATCGCCAAATAGGTATCGTTCACATTCCCTTCTTCCTGACGCGCTACGGTGACAACCCGTCCCGCAACATCGAATTCCCGCGCGATTAACGCTGCTTTCATGAAGGATTCCTTTCTCACGGTCACCGCCTAAGCGGGACCGATAGAGGCGTATAGCTTTAATAACTTACTTTGAATACATAGGCGTGTTGACAAGGCATCGTGTCTGCGGGGATACAGGGCACCGATACCTTGATTTCCTCCGTATCGGCGCTTGTCCGCAGCGCGGGCCCATAGCCCAACAACGAAACCTTCACGTCTTTATTGGGGAAGGGGTTGGAAATGCGCAGCCTTGCGCCGGGCCAGTCGAGGCAGATGGCATAGACCGCTCGATCTTTTTGGGTGAAGCGGAGCTGCTCCATGGCAGGCGCCTGTTCCCAAGGCTCGGTCTCGTAAATGGCTTCTCCATTAACCTCCAGCCATGCGCCCATTTCCAACAAACGATCTTCCATGATGACCGGGATGCGGCCGTCGGCTGTGGGGCCAATATCGAGCAGCAGGTTGCCGCCCCGGCTCACCGTGTCAATGAGCAGATGCAGCAGTTCGGTGGCGCTTCGGTAATCATCGGCAGTTTCGTTTCGGTTATAGCCGAAGGATTTGCCCATGCCTTGGCATTCTTCAAAACGGCAGGCGCTCATCAGCGGGCCGGTCGGACGATGTTGGTATTCAGGCGTGGCGAAGCCGCCGTGGATGCTGCGGCAGTCTTTTCCCCAACGGTCGTTGATCGCAACATCCCGAGGCGCTTTCGATTCATTGAGCAGCCACGCGAGAAATTCGGTGCTGCGCCACGTCTCACTTGGATGATCCCATTCGCCGTCGGGCCAGACGAGGTCGGGCTGAAAACGTTCTACCAAATCTTTGAGCTGAGGCAGCATATACTGATCCACATAGCGATGCACATCGCTGCGGTACAGCGGATTGAACCATTCGTAGAAGGAATAGTAAAAGCCTATACGCAATTCTTTTTGGCGCGCCGCCGTCACGAGATCGCCTGCAAGATCCCGGTGCGGACCAATGTCCATGGCATTCCAATTCCAGTTGGTCGGGTCGTTCCAGAGGCTGAAGCCTTCGTGGTGTTTCGACGTGAGCACCACGTATTTCGCGCCGGCACGGGCAAAGATTTCCGCCCAATGATCGGGATCGTAGAGTTCTGCTTTGAACAGGGGCGCAAAATCCTGATATTGAAATTCTTCGCCATAGGTCTTTTCATGAAACTGCCACGTGGCGCCCTTCTTATCTTGCATATCGTGCCAGTACCATTCTGAATACCGGCCTTTGGGGCCCCACCCCGGCACAGAATAAACACCCCAATGAATAAAAATCCCGAACTTAGCATCCTCAAACCATTGGGGACTGGGGCGGCTGTCAATACTTTCCCAAGTCGGTTCATAGACGGTCTGCCCCAGAGAGGCGATCAAAGACAAGAGGGTAATGGCGTACATGGTGTTGCTCCTTGTAGGATTCGTTCGTATTTATCTACAGGGTATTCTATACGATGACGGGTTATAAATGCAGCTTGGAAGTTCCGCCGCACACCCGAACGTCCATCGTGTCCATCCCGTCCATCGTGTCCATCGTGTCCATCCCGTCCATCCCGTCCATCCCGTCCATCGTGTCCATCGTGTCCATCCCGTCCATGGCCGCCCATCGACTCCCGGACACATCCCGCCCCATAGCCATAAAAAAAAGGATGGCGAGGAACACACCTCGAACCCCGCCAAGACATGGAAAGGAAATAAAAAAACTGGTCGGGGTGAGAGGATTCGAACCTCCGGCCTCTTCGTCCCGAACGAAGCGCGCTAACCGGGCGGCGCTACACCCCGACTCAATGACCGGTAGTATACTCCATTTTTAGGAAGGGCTTCAAAAAAGATACCCTATCCCGCCGTACCTTTACTGCGGACCGCAAAAAGATTCCTGAAAATTTTTGAAAATTTTACTTGACATTTAGGGTGGTTCAGGTTTATACTGTAATAAGAGTAAGACCCCAAAAGGGGAAGATGCTCTGTTGTATTG
>JAAYJI010000222.1 GCA_012523015.1 Candidatus Hydrogenedentota bacterium | reverse complement strand
GATCAGCTACACTTCCACGGATCTTTGCGCGCCCTTTTTGCAAGTCCACATCTACGCCACTGACGCCTGAAACAGATTTCAGGCTGTCGGTGACAGTATTCGCGCAAAAACCACAACTCATCCCGGTTATGGATAACTCAATAGCCGGTTCATCGGAGGCCGTTTCGGATTCAGCGGCATCACTCTTGAAGATAAACGCCCGCACACGGGATCCATAAACGCTATTAAGAATCACAATCCCGAGCACGATGGCCGCCGCAATGTTAAACCAAGTCAAGCCCATATCATGATCATGGACATGGTTTTCCGCGAAGCTGGAAATCCACGACTGTTTCACCAAGGCATCATAAAACAGACCGGAGATGATCGCGCCTGTTGCCACGGTAAAAAGATAAATATACGTTACTCTTCTTCCCAGCATTTTCCAAACCGTGGCAATCGCGGCGGCATTGGTCGCAGGGCCGGCGATAAGGAAGGCAAGGGCCGCGCCCGGTGAAGCGCCAAGGTGAATAAAGCCCAAGGCTACGGGAATAGAGGCCGTGGCACAGACATAAAGGGGGATACCGATAACGGTCATGACGACCATGGACAAGAATCCGCCGCCAATATAAGGTTTCAGCAATCCGGAGGGAAGCAAGGCGGAAATCATTCCCGCTAAAATAATGCCCACCACTAAAGGCCGGGCAATATCGCGGGGCAAGGTTTCCAAGCCGTAGCGGAATGCTTCGGGTATGGAACGTAGAAAAGAAGTTTTTTCGACCGTATCCGCAACGGGCTTTACAGCACAACAAGACGCCGTCGTTTCTTCTTCTCCCTCGTGGGTGGCAGTTGATTCTTCTTCTCTGTCAAAAATCGTAGTTAGAATACCGCCGGTCAGCCCGGTAACCAAGGCAAGCAAAGGCCGGATTATGCCCATAACAGGCCCCAGCATACCCCACGTGGCAAGAATAGAATCTACGCCCGTCTGGGGTGTGGCAATCAAAAATCCTGTTGAAGCGCCCTTTCCCGCTCCTTGCTTTCTGATGGATGCCATTACGGGAATCACACCACAAGAACACAAGGGCAAGGGTACCCCGAGCGCCACACTTTTGAGCACAGGAATAAAGCCTTTTCCACCGAGGTGCCGCTGTATCCATGTAGACGGAGCGAGTATATAGAGGAATCCGGCGACTAGGAATCCAAACAGCAAATACAGGGACATTTGCCCGGCAACGATTACAGTTTCTTCAATTACACTCAGTAAAATTTCTTTCATAATCCCTCTATCTATTTTTATTTTATAGAGGGAACGTCAAAAAAGAATTGTTTATTCCAATAGTTGAAACAGGCTGCGTTTACTACTAGGTGTAGATTATTGTTCTTTCCATTTTCAAGAATATTTCAGGCGACGCAGCGCCGTATATCGCAGCTATTTATTCAGATTCTTTGGATTGAAATACGGCAAGTTGTTCTAACAAAAGATCTTGGGTGCTCTCATCGAAATGGTTATGGGTACAGGGACTTATAGAAATGAAATTTTTAGGAGAAGCCGATTGGGCATAGGCGCTCTCAAGAATAGCCTTGATTTTTTCTGCCTCTTGCGGAGGCGCGAATCGATCAAATTGCGGGGTTACCATGATCAAGGGTTTCGGCGCCTGTAGACTCAAAATCTCATCCAAATCGTAGGGCAGCTGATTTTCTTTTCCGGAGAAAAGACCCAGTTGCGGCAGTACCATGCGTTCCTGTGCCCAGCGGTTGATGCCGCCTGTTTCCAAAACATCGGTATCTAGACGATAAGGCAAAGGCGGACAGACCAGCCCATAGCCACAGGGTCGTTGATCCAAAGCGGCAAGATGCATAGCGGTTAAAGCACCGGACTCATAGCCGACCACCCAAATTTCATCGGGGTCGACATAGGGGAGTTCGACCATAGCATCTAGTGCCTCTTGCGCGTCCCGCACCATTTTTCCTAGAAGCGACCAGTTCGGATGCCGTTCGTAAAAATGTTCGGCTTCTTCGACACGCCTTCCCGCAGCAATGGGATCAAAGCAAAATACCACATAACCGTTGCGCGCGAGTTTGCTATAAACCTGCTCGCCCCGTCGATAAGAGGCATGGTAGCCCGTTGGCGCGCACAAGGGCGGCAAATATAAAATAGCCTTCTTTTTCGCGCCTTCTTTTTGTGTACCTTTTGGCATATAAATTTCAGCGGCAATATATTCACCAAACACAATTTGATCTCGTTCCAAGACGGAAGCGAGGTTCGATCGACTCAATAAAGATAGTACCGAATCTTTTGACGTACCGTAATCCATAACGGGCGCTTTCGCCTGGGGCGGCGCCTCACCCAAGAATTTTTTGACGACGCCCGCCATAGCCTCTGCATCTTTTACAGACTCATCATCCGAAGCTGTATCAGGCTGATAGGCCGGTTTCGCATTGGCCTTCCAGCTTTCCCAGTCCCATGGATACACAAAACGTTCTTCAAAGCGATAATCGCCCCGTCCGAATTGAAGATCGCACCAGTCCATATATTGTTCAATAATTTCCGCCCACGTTTCGTGTCCACCGGAACGCCACATAATGCGTAATTTATCTTCCGCGTCGTAGAGTTGGTAAACGGGTTTGGCAGCAAGATAGGTATGCTGCAGCGCCCATGTGTGCTCAACGCCATCGTTGACCGCGATGCTTAAAAGGCAAGGTCTCGGCGCGGCTAATGCGGCGAGATGATGCAAATCTACAGGCACTTTATGTTCACGGCCAATAAAAAACCGCCACCGAGGATGGAACCATTCAGGGAAAGTTCGGGTAATATGTTCGATGCCTTCGCAATACTGGCTTTCTCCACAATATCGGGATGCCATGCTCCCGCCCACGCCGCTGCTGCTTGAAATGACCACCGCGATTCTTTCATCGAAGGCGGCTCCCATGAGACTTGTTTTCCCATTTCGCGAATGTCCGGTCAGCGCGGTCTTGACCGTATCTGCTTCGGGCAGCGTTTCGTGATAATCGAGGCAACGCCCGGCTGCCCATCCGCGTCGCATCAGTCGCGACCACTCATACTCAGGCCAAGCATTAGCAAATGTATCCGTATCATCGCGACTGTCGCCGCCTGCATAGATACAAGTGATATAACCGCGGCGCACGGCGATTTGTGCCCAGCCTCGGTGGGTGTCTTGGCTCATAAAAATAGGGAAGGGGCCGGTACCGTCGGGGATATAGAGTTCTACCCATAGCTGCGCTTTTTCATCAGGGCCAAAGTGGAGGATGAGTTCACGTCTGCGCATCCCCTCCCCCCTATCTTCCGCTAAAATTTCAGCGCGGACTGGACCTGGTTCGGACGGGACAGTTCCGAGAATCCAATGCTGCAATTCTTGTAGCAGCCGTTCGCGCTCTGCGCGCCACGCGGCAATATCGGTAATCTGTACTTTTTCTCCGTTGATGACGGGCGCGAGCGGCAAGGGAATGGGCGCATGGCTCGGCAGTGTATCAAAATCGGGATAATCAGCCCCGCTTTTTTCCAGCCATTGAGAAAAAGGATCGCTGGCAGGAATCCTATTCAAATACGACTCCAAATTGTCATCGCACGGTGTTGCTGAAAATGACGCAGCGAAAAGACATAATCCTACCAATAGACCCTGCATAGTTACCTATCCTTTCTTCATCCTTTTGAACGCCATAAGAGCGTTTCTTGGAAGTTTATTTTTTCTTCTTCTTTTTTTTGTGTTTCGTTTCAGTAACAGTCGGTGCGGCCGGCACAGGCACCACTTCCGACTTCATCGCACGAACCCAGAACAACAAACCGGCGACAAAAATAAAAAGACTGTAGAATGTGCCCCGACTCAAGCCCAAAATAAGTGCAGCGTCCGGCTCTCTAAAAAACTCACAAAAGATTCTAAATAAGGCATAGAAAAACAGGAATTCGCCGGTAATCAGACCCGGCCGTAATCGTGCGTTGGTTTTCCAATAACGGAACTGGAGCCACATCAATAACACCGCCCCTTCCAACGCCGCCTCATAGAGCTGCGAAGGATGACGGGGCAATATGTTTTCCGGAGACAGTCCGGGAGCGCTCCTCGGAAATATGACCGCCCACGAGATATCAGAGACTTTTCCCCAAAGTTCTCCGTTAATAAAATTAGCGATGCGGCCCATTAACAGTCCCATGGGCGCTAAGGAAGTAATCATATCGCCGAACTGCAATAGGGATGCTTCGGTGCGGCGGGAGACATAGAGAGCGGCAATAACGACACCGATCAATCCACCATGAAAGGACATTCCGCCTTGCCACACTTCAAAAAGGAAAAAGGGACGGTGGATCAGTTCTTCAAGTCCGTATAACACACAATAGCCGATGCGTGCCCCTAATAAAACGCCCAAGACCATGGCGTACAATGCCAATTCTTCTTCATTTGCTTTTAGGGGAGAACGATTTTTTTTAAGCATGAGGCGGTGCATGGCAACGCCAAATACAAAGGCCAAGACATAGGCCAATCCATAATAGCTGATTCCGATATTCCCCCAGATATGCAGTAATTTTGGATCAAGATCATGAACCCAATGGGTGGTTTCATTCATGATTTTCTTTCTTTAGTGATTGAGAAAAGAATGGCTGAGCGTACAGCCGGTTGTTGGCAGACAGCAAGGTATCTTGTTGATCGCGCCAATCCAAATGAAGCAGTTTCAGGTTGGATTCTACTACGAATATAGTTATAGGAATCAATTTCCAAACCCTGCCGCCCTTGAAAGAGCTTAGCTTAGAAGCACGCATAATTCAAATTTTAAATACAAATGCTTGAAGCAACATTCTGTTTTCATTATGATAGAGAGATTCAAAATACGTAGATTGTCTATCCTTTTTTCCACCCCCCTTGTTGAGTGTATCAAATGATCCTTACTGAAATTGTCGAAAATAAAAGAAGAGAAATCGCAGAACGAAAAACGCAAACGTCCTTGCGAGAAATTGAAGACCGACTCAATCACGCGCCCCGGTTAAAAGATTTTCGCAGTGCCTTACGTGCTCCCGGCATTAATATCATTGCCGAGATCAAACGCCGTTCCCCTTCACGGGGAGATATTCTGCCCGGTATAGACGCTGTGGAAGTGGCGGTGACCTATGAACAGTCGGGCGCGAAAGCAATTTCTGTGCTGGTGGATCAAACATTTTTTGGCGGCAGCCTAGAAGATCTGTATAAAGTCTCGAACCACGTTCGTGTCCCTTGCCTGTGCAAAGAATTTATTGTGGATCCCTACCAAATCTACGAAGCCCGCATGATGGGCGCTGATGCTATTTTGCTCATCGTACGTATTCTCAGCGACAATGAACTGAGTTTCTTTCTGCAAGAAGTCAATAAATTAGGGATGTCCGCCTTGGTGGAAACCCATAATGAGGAAGAGATACAGCGTGCCTTGGCTGCAGGTGCGCACATTATCGGGATCAACAATCGCGATCTGGATACCCTTGAGGTAGACATTCAAACAACTTCCCGTTTAAAAAGTAAAGTGCCCGGCGGCAATATTCTGGTTGCGGAGAGCGGTATCAAAACACCGGAAGAGGTGCGTTTTCTCCATAAGAGTGGTATTGATGCCTTTCTGATTGGCGATTCGCTGCTAACGAGCAACAATATACAGGAAAAATTGGAATCGCTGATTCATGATGACTAAAGTAAAAATATGCGGTATCACGACTGCCGAAGATGCCATGGCTGCCGTGGAGGCGGGCGCCGATGCCCTCGGCTTTGTCTTGGCGGAAGAAGGCCGAAAACGTAACCGATATATTGATCTCGATGACGCAGTGACCATACTCAATCAGCTTCCTGCCTTTATCACCACAGTGGCGGTCGTTATCAATGAACCTGTGGAACGTTTACAAGAACTGCTCACTGTTTTTGATCGAATTCAATTGCATGGTGATGAGTCGGCGGAACTATGTGAAGCGCTGGGGCATCGTGTCTACAAGGCTTTTCGTGTTGGCCCTCATTTAAATACGGAAACGATTGCGCAGTGGCCGGGGCAGATGTGCCTCTTAGATGCTTGGACCGAAGAAGCGTATGGCGGTACGGGAACCCAATGTGACTGGCAATTTGCCAAAGCGGCGGGCGCAAAGAAACAAATTATTCTTGCCGGTGGTCTTTCGCCGGAAAATGTTGAAGAAGCTATATTACGGGTTCAGCCTTTCGCTGTTGATGCATCGAGCAGCTTGGAAAGCAGCCCCGGGAAAAAAAATCATGATCGAATCCGACTTTTTATCTACAACGCGAGAAAAGCATCTCTTTCCTGACGGGAAAGGGCGCTACGGTCTTTATGGCGGCAGGTATGTTCCTGAGACCCTTTTTTTTGCTTTGGATCAATTAGCCGCGTCCTACAAAAAAGCAGTAAGCGATGCCGATTTCCAAAAAGAATTGGCAACGCTTCAGAGTACTTATGTGGGCAGGCCTACGCCCCTTTATTTTGCGGAACGGTTAACGCGAAGCCTTGGCGGCGCCAAGATCTATTTTAAGCGCGAAGATCTCGCCCATACAGGCGCCCATAAAATCAACAATGCACTGGGCCAATGTCTCCTCGCACGGCGCATGAATAAACCGCGGGTTATCGCGGAGACAGGCGCCGGCCAACATGGCGTTGCCACGGCAACCGCTGCCGCCCTGCTCGGCTTGAAATGCGACGTCTATATGGGCGCTGAAGACATGGAGCGTCAAAAGCTAAACGTGTTCAGAATGCGCTTGATGGGTGCTCAGGTCATTTGTGTGGATTCAGGATCACGGACGCTCAAGGACGCGATCAATGAAGCGCTCCGTGACTGGGCAGCCAATGTGGAAGGTACCCATTACGTCTTGGGCACCGTTCACGGTCCCCATCCTTTTCCCATGATATGCCGGGATTTCCAGTCCATTATCGGGCGCGAAACACGCCGTCAAATTCTTAAGACGGAAGAGCGCCTGCCCGACATGATGATTGCTTGTGTGGGCGGCGGTTCCAATGCCATCGGACTTTTCTATGACTTTTTGGGCGATGAACAGATCCGCATGATTGGCGTAGAAGCCGGCGGCACCGAGATTACACCGGGCATGCATGCAGCCCGATTTGCAGCCGGTTCCTTCGGCATGCTTCAGGGCGCATTAAGTTACGTATTACAAGATGAAAACGGGCTGATCGGCAGTACCCACAGTGTCTCCGCCGGTCTCGATTATGCCAGTGTGGGCCCCGAACATGCTTATCTCCACGATAAGGAACGCATCAAATATACCTATGCGACCGATGACGAGGCTTTAGACGCCTTTCAGCGTTGCAGCAAACTGGAGGGCATTATTCCCGCTTTGGAAAGCGCCCATGCCATAGCCGAGGTAATCAAACAAGCGCCATCCATGAATAGCAAGGACATTATTGTCATGAACATGTCAGGCCGCGGCGATAAAGACGTGCAACATGCGGCTCGCTTTATTTCAATGGATGAGGATCAATAAAATGAATCGCATTGCAACGCTATTTCAAGAACACGCTCAACACGGCAACTCTCTGTTTATCCCCTACATCACCGGCGGCGATCCCAGCTTGACCGTGAGCGAAGATGTCATCGTGCGTTTGGAAGAAAGCGGCGCCGATCTCGTCGAATACGGCGTCCCTTTTTCTGATCCGGCAGGGGATGGCCCCGTAATTCAAAAAGCAGCCTTACGCGCTTTGCAGCAGGGTGTTAGTTTGCGCTCCATGCTCCATTCCGTTGAGCGCCTCCGCCAACGGACCCAAATCCCGCTGCTCATTTTCACCTACTACAACCCGCTGTTGGTCTATGGTGAGAAAGATTTCGCACGTGATGCCGCCAATGCAGGTGTTGATGGCGTCTTATGTGTTGATCTGCCCCCTGACGATGCCGATGTCTATCGACAGGCCATAACTGATAATGATTTGATCGCCGTTTTTTTGGCGGCTCCTACCAGCACGGATGAACGTCTCGCTAAAATCGGTGCGGCTTGCGATACCTTCGTCTACTATATTTCACGCCTTGGCGTGACGGGTGAACGTGCTGCCATCGCTCAGAATCTAGCGCAAGCTGTGACGCGGGTTCGTGAAAAAGCACAGAAACCGGTGGTTGTCGGTTTCGGTATTTCCACACCGGATCAGGCGCGCAGCGTGG
>JAAYJI010000221.1 GCA_012523015.1 Candidatus Hydrogenedentota bacterium | reverse complement strand
GAAGAGCTCTATGACCTTGTCCTTTTTTTGGAGCAGTTGTATTTCAATAATAAATCTGCCGCCAAACAAAAAAATTTTGCTTTTGCCAAAAACAACGTGTTATAAACAACTTGGTGAAATTTAGTCATGAGGTATCACCGGCGAGAATGTACCGATCACTATAGGGTATCAAAGAGGAAGATTGGCATGTGTTTTTCCATTGTAAATAGCTTTAATGTGCTGTTTGCGAATTCCCAAAAGAGGTCTAGTGATCGTCAGGGCGTCAGCGAAATAATGGATATTGAGTTTTCATCTATTACACAATAGGGCAGACTGCTCGGCTCTTAGGAACAGCGCGATCAGGAGATAAAAAAATATGCACGGAAAAAATAATATCACTAATGAGAGCATCAAAAATGAATTTCTCAACTCAAGTTCTCTGAATGCAGTTAATCAATATTTTCCGGAAGCGACGCGTAAAGATATGGGGAAAATGGTTGAGCAACTTGTCAGAAACAACAAAAATATCTTATCAATACTAAGGTTCGGGCAGATACTCCCTGGAACACTTGGTTTTGCCGCGGAAAAACAATATGCGGAATCGTTCGACTTAGACGCAATTATGAAAAAGAAAGTCTGCCATGCCCTAACAATAACAGACACAAGTCCGAAATTGGAACCAGAATTTGGCGCGCGACCCGGTGATGTTCTTGATCCGAGAGATCAAATCTCTCAGCTGAACATTGAAAATAATATTGACACTCACGCTGAAAAAATATACGAAAAAAATGAGACAAAACAAGATTATCTATCACAAGCCGCAGAAGAAGTGAAGGATACAATTACCGATTGTTTTTCTCCGGATGACATTGCATCGGAACCACCCCCCCACAAAGAGCTTGTCGGGAAGATGCGTAATAAAGCTTCCGACACTCAAAAAGGAAAATCGTTGCAGGCTAAGACACTGAAGGTCTCTACAACGCGACAAATGATACATGCTGCCGGAACCGCTGCGGCTGTGGGTGCTGTTATGGGCGGAGTCGTCTCTACGGTGAAATGTTGTGATCTTGTGCGTCGCGGAGCTATCAGCTATGAAGAAGCCATACTTCAAATTACCAAAACGACTGCTGTAACGGCTGCTGACAGCGCCTTAAAAGCTGCTACAGCTACGGGAGCCGTGAGTTTAGCCATAAAAATTGCACCGCAACTGATGGCGGAGACCTCAATGAGATCCTTATTGGCGCGCTCCGGTGTCGCGGGAGCAGCGATTTGCGGAGCCGATTTAGTGGTATGTTTGGTAAGCCTCTCGGCCGGTAAAATAACTCCTGCAGAAGTGGAAGATCGCTTCGGAAAAAATCTCTTTCAGACTGCTGCAGGCGTATGGGGAAGTGCCTTGGGTATACAAATGGTCGGGAGTGCAAGTCTCTCGGTCGGAGGGGTTGCATTGGCTCCGTTGCTTGGCGCTATGACAGGTGGACTTATCGCCAGCATGGCTGTAACTATTGCCGTCGAACGAGGTATTGAAAAACCGTTTAGAGAACTCATAGAGAATACACAGGCTTTGGTAGCCGCACAAAAAATTATGCAGGAAACGGCAAAGGCTTTTGCACAGGGCCAAGCTGTTTTTGAAGCATTTCTTATTGAAGAACACAGATTAAATATTGCCTCTGAGCAGGCAAAGGATTTCATGGATACAGCCGGCGTAAATATGTCTCGTGCCATCGACCGGTTATAAACCAAAGGAAACGCTTATGTACGATTACAGCAGATCTGAATTAGCCGTCATTGACGAGACAATAGAACCGAAATTAGCATGGGCGAAAGACGGTAATATCGAGTCGCAGCAATTGGCGTTAGATGCAACCCGACTGCTCTCCTGTACCGAAGATCGACTGGACGATTACAAAAATATGGGTTTTTTCAAACGGTGCTGGAAGGGGCTTTCCGGGAAGACCGGCGAAATGCAACGAGCCAACCAAAAAGATTTGGCTGAAATGCAGCGTATTTCGTGGAGATATCTCAATCTATTGCAGGAGCGCAGTCTGATGACTGCCCATGCCATTATTACGGTAAAAAACAATCTATTGACCCTTGCCATTGCGGAACAAGAAACCCGTCAAGAAATTGAGCGCATGGCGAACCGTATTTATGAGCGTTTTGAAGAATTGGAAAATAGGGTGACTAAAGTTGAAGTAGCCTCTAATATTCATAGCTGGCTCCTCACTTTAGATACGCGTGACTATGACGAAAAATTATCACCCCATTTTCGCTTGCTGCGCATTCTGAAAGATTTCTATTCCTTTAAAGTCGGAAGATTGGAACGTCCAGGAACTTCGCTATTGCCAACAAGCATTGAAGAACGTTGATCTTCCTTGGAAACAAACAATTTCTTTACAAAGCTTTATCTGCGAGCTTATCGACGAAATAGGCGCGGCAGGATTTGATGCCTATGAAGAGTTGATTTCAACGGGAACCAACGGGAACAAAATACAACCCTCTTTTGTGATCGATAATATTCCCGCCCCCAGTTATGCGACACTCTTTGTCGTCGTTGACAACTACAGCAAAAGTTCTACGGTGATTGATGTTCTTGCTGAACAATTAAGTATGTCACGAGAAGAAGCAATCAAAACGGTACTTTTGGATTTTGTTAAGAAGCAAGGCATAGATCTTAACTATGAACTGCCCTTACGGGACGTGGCTCTTGAATTATTGTATTGTCTGCAACTTGCCACGCGCCTTTACGCTGCGGGAGATACACTGCCTTCTGCTGATAGCCTTGAACCCGCTGATAGCCTTGAATCTGAGATAGTGAGCATTGAACCAGGAGAAGATTTAGCAGTATCTCAAAGCGAAATTGAAGCCTCTTTAGCCGCATTTAAAACAGCTTCTCAAGCCGTATTCAAAGGATCTCAATTAATCTCAGAAGCGGCCGTAAAGACAGAAATAGCCGTCTATTTGGCTACATTTGAAGAAGCGTCTCAAGTTGCATTTAAAACTATATCAGCAGGAGATAGAGAAGAAATAGATACAGTGCTGACAACTATACGAGATCTCAAGGAACATGAGAGGCAGCTTAAGTCGTATTTTAAGGATCTCAATCCCCATCAAAGGCAGCAGCTCAATCTGGCTTTAAAAAAACTTAAGTTTCAACGAAGGTGTCTCAAATTGCATGTAAAGAATTACGGGAGAGAATAGAAGCGACACTAGTTTAATCATACAAACCAGAGGGATTGTTTTCACTTATTAATTTATCATCTACTTGCATGGTGTCTCTAAATGCTATCCAAATCTTTTGTCTTTTGTGGATAACATCCAAGAATACCGCCTTCAGCTGCTTCATTATCCTGTTTTAAAAGAAGTTTGAACTTTTGTCTATCGGCCGAAAAAAGAGTGTGCAACTTCAAACTTGAATTGCAACACCCTGTTTTTCATCCTTAGCAACAGGAGTTGATTAAAAACTGCTTGATTTCCTTTTCACTTTGAGTCCGCCTTGTAGCACGGAAACAACATGAACTTGAGCTGTGTGCTCTTTTTTTGCTAAAATTCCACTGAGGAGTATTTTTTTTCAAGAAATCTTAAGTCTCAACCAGTATACCTATAAAGGAGGTGAAGATACGTGAGAACATACGAAGCGCTGTACATAATCAGTCCTGAATTGGACGAAAGTGCCATCCAAACGATTATTGCTGATGTTGAAAAATTTATCACATCCGGTGAAGGAACAATCGTGCGCTCCGATGTATGGGGTAAACGCAAATTAGCGTATACAATTAAAAAACACACTGAAGGTGTATACGTAGTATTGCGTTTTCTTGCCAACCCGGATTTTATTAAACGTTTTGAACAGTACCTGAAATTGGCGGATGCGATCATTCGTTATATGGTTCTGTATTTCGATAAAAAGACGCTTAAATTGGAAGAAGAACAGGCACACCGTTATGAAGAAGAGCTGCGCCTGAGCGCAGAACGTCAAAGCCGTCGTGAGAATGCTGATGATGATGATGATGACGATGACGAGCCTCGTCGCCGTGGTCGTGATTTCGATTATCAGAATTCGCGGTCGCGCGATGACGATGATGACGATGATATGGAGTAAACAGTTTGGCGTGCCCGCCATGCAGGCGGGAATGACGCTTTATTGGTTAAAACACAACTATAGAGAGGTGCCGGAATGAGTGATGTGCGCGTACCTGATTTAAATCGTGTCTTTATTGCCGGTCGGCTGACCCGCGACCCGGAACTGAAATACTTGCCCAGCAATACGCCTTATTGTCGTTTGGGTGTGGCAAATGTCCGATATTACAAGGACAAAAATGGCGAACGTCGTGAAGAAACGACTTTTGTCGATGTAACGGTGTGGGGGCCTCAGGCCGAATATATCGGTGAACGGCTGCGCAAAGGTCGTCCCGTTCTTGTGGAGGGTTCCCTTCGCATGAACGAATGGGAAGATCAGGCTACCGGTCAAAAACGCACTAGGATTACGATTAACGCGCAACGGGTGACACCGCTGGATTGGGATGATTCGGGGTCGAGTTCAAGACCGGCGCCGCAGTCTGACCCCCATGGCGGCGAGGCTGCGCCTGAGCCCCGCGAAATTGAAGAGCCCATTACTGACGATGACATTCCCTTCTGATCCTCTGATTTAAGGAATCTGTATTTATGGCGAAAATATCCGCTAAAACAAAATTAAAAGTGCGTGAGAAAAAACTTCGCAGACGCAAGAAGAAAAAACTATTACGCGCAAAAGTATGTCGATTAACCATTGATCGCGTAATATACATTGATTATAAGGATGTAAACCTCCTGAAACATTATATTACGGAACGGGGCAAGATTATTCCTCGTCGGATCACCGGTGCTAATGCCAAACATCAGCGAATGCTTAACCGAGCCATAAAACTGGCGCGGCAAGCGGCGTTATTGCCTTACTTAGCTGATTAAACTTTTACTACGCCGGCCGTATCCGGATCGCTCTGCGATACGGCCGCAATTGCATACTATGCGCAGACAACGACATCTTATATTCGTTCTTGTTGCCATCGCGGTGGTAAGTACCATCTTCGGTTATTTTATGCCGGTGCTCTTTATGCTGCCTCCCTTAACCGCGTATTTGTGGCTGCATAAGCAAGGACTCTATGCATTATTTTTGTCCGGTCTGATTGGAATTTTACCCTTCGCTTTCGGACATGACACCATAGGATCCCTCGTTTTTGTGATGGTCGGACTGTGCGGGATCGTGCTGGGCATATTCATGAGCCGCGGCGCGTCCCTGGGAGTTGGCATCGCCTTTGTGAGTGTCTCTTTGTTTCTGCTTAATGCAGCCAATGTCGCGATTTATTGGCAAGACTATGAAACGGACTGGCAGGAACAAGTCGAAAGTTTTACAGCCTCTTTCGACGAAGGGCAGTCCGTAGAGGACAGTGTCGCGCTCCGCGAAGGTCTTGCGTGGCTGTCAGAGCATTGGGTCTACCTGAGCTTTGGCGCAGTCTTTGGATTTATTCTGCTGGTGACAACAGTTTTGCTGAGCGCCTTGTATAGACGGGCAGGCGGCGAAGGGTTGATAGCGCCGGCAAATATGTATTTCAGTCGGATGCGCGTGCCCGAACATTTGGTTTGGGTCGCCATTGCGCTGGCCGGACTCTGGTTTTGGGACAGCTGGCGGCCCAATGACGCCCTCCGTTTAATAGCTTGGAACGGTGCCGTGGCGTTGGCTGTGGTTTATTGGTTGAATGGTTTGTCCATTGTCTTGTTTGCCTTGTACGCCTTTCAGCCTCGTATGGTATTTATGGTCGTCTTTTTTACGGCCTTTATTTTGTTGAATCTGCAAAATTTTTTGGTATTTGTCGGACTTTTTGATACATGGTGGAATTTTCGCTTGAAAATAGGGCACTATATCAAAGCACGACAGCAGAAAATATAATTACAATTGGGATGCAGTAAAGCAATCTGATGGTTCAGATTTGATGCATTCTTTGTTCAAATGATGGAGCCTTTGGTATGAATGTAATTCTTTGTGAAAACGTCGAACATCTGGGAGTGATGGGGGAGCAGGTGAGAGTGGCTGATGGCTATGCACGGAACTATCTTATTCCGCGCAAGCTTGCTGTTGAAGCCGACTCCGCTACGGCCAAACAGATCGAGCATGAATTGCGTATCATCAAACGCCGCGAGGAAAAACAGCGTGCCGCTTTTACGGGTGTTGCCGATAAAATGAAATCGCTCACCTTAGAATTTAAAATGCGCGCCGGCGACGATGATAAAATATTCGGTTCTGTCACACCGGCTATGATTGTCGAAAAACTGGCTGAATTAGGCTATGAGATTCACCGCAAGCAGATCGTTTTAGACGAGCCCATCAAATCTTTGGGTATCTTCGCGGTTACCGTTAAACTCTTTCCGGGTATTGAAACACCTGTCAAAGTATGGGTGACCGGCTTACAGGACGAGATTTCCACCGTTGTTGAGGAAACCCCGGAAGAAGCTGATACCACCTCGGAAACAGACTAATATGGCCGCGCGGTCTGAGAGACCCGCCGGAACTGTGTCGGCGGGTTTAACCCATTATGACCGCATGCCCCCGCAGGATGTCGATGCTGAACGTGCCGTACTCGGGGCCATCCTGGTCCGCCCCCAATCGGTTGGGGAGGCGCTCGAAGTATTGCGCGGAAACCTGCATGATCTGTTTTATATCCCTGCGCATCAGGTGATTTTTGACGGTATTGTAGCGATCTTTTCCGCCAACAAAGCCATTGATCGCGTCACGCTCATGGACGAGATCGGTTCCAACAAGGCCTTGGAAAGTGTTGGCAATGAAAGCTATCTCAGCGAATTAATCGGTGCCGTCCCCATTTCCGCCAATATTGAATATTATTCGGAAATCGTTTTAGAGAAAGCGCTGCGTCGTAAACTGATTGATCTATGCGCCTTCATCAGCCGTGAGACCTACGAAGATGACGGCGAGGTCGCCGATTTACTCGATAGTGCCGAAAAGGAAATTTTCGCACTCAACGAGCAGCGCCAAACGAACCGTGTCTTTCCTATTTCGGAATTGCTGGAAGATGGCGTTAAGCGTATCGAACAACAGATAAAAAGCGGTTCAGGAATCACGGGGCTGGCCACCTACTACACCGAATTGGATCGGAAGTTATCCGGTTTACAACGTTCCGATATGATTATCTTAGCGGCCCGCCCTTCGGTCGGAAAGACCGCCTTCGCCCTCAACATTGCTGCCAACGTAGCATTGGAAGGGAAATCCGTTCTCCTCTTTAGTCTTGAAATGGCAAAGGAACAGCTGGTCCAACGGCTCTTGTGTATGGT
>JAAYJI010000220.1 GCA_012523015.1 Candidatus Hydrogenedentota bacterium | reverse complement strand
AGGAATTTCCTGCCCTTCAATCGTGGACGGATCACGCAAAGGAAGAGATTAAATATTTTTCCGGTGAAGCAATCTACAGCACCGCTTTCACGGCTCCGGAAAAAGGGAAAGCCGTTATTCTTGAATTAGGTGAAGTTGCAGATATAGCCGTGGTTCGGGTAAATGGTCAAGATCTGGGAACGCTTTGGATGCATCCTTATAAACTTGATATTTCCACGGTCTTGCAGGAGGGTGAGAATCTTCTTGAAATAACCGTGATCAACCCCTGGAGAAATCGTCTTGTCGGTGATGTGACGCCGGGCGTAAAAAGTGCCGGTACATTCACCAGCCAGCAAGTGGTCAAAGAGTCAACAGAATTAAAGCCTGCCGGACTCTTAGGGCCGGTGCAAATCATCTTAGAATAAAGCCATCTGCCCATGCAGAACAAGGTGTGAGAGAAACGATATCATGGTAATTTTGACCTGTCCTTACAGTCAAAACAACGGTCTAAATGCACCTTTAAGTGCTGTTCAGACTGCTTGTATCCTAGATTCGAGCGCCTTGGCATCTCCCCCACTTTGTTTTGCGAAGAAAGTTAAAAGGCTTTTGCTCGTTTCCTTTGTAGGAATTGTGCTTACGTGTGGTTGGGGCTGCGCTCCTACTGTTCCGGGAGAAAGCTTGTATACACCGGTAAACGATCATAGCGCTGTGTTCTGGGATCGTCAAACAACCGAGAGCGCTGAGTTATTGAAAAGCCTTGCCGAAACTTTTAATGCCCATTGGGATGGTCTCCCTATAAAGGTTGAGCGTGCGGGCAGTTATACCGATATCTTCCGAAAAATCACCGCGGGAATTCATGCCAAAGTCTTGCCGGCCATGGCTGTTTCCTATGAAAGCATGACCAGCGAATACATCAACTTAAAAGTCGTATATAACTTGGATACGCTCATCCATAGTGAAGAGACCGGTTTTACCGAGGAAGAGTTGGCAGATTTTTTTCCGGATATGTTGAAAAATAATCGCTTCCCCGAATTTGGAAATTCCTTTTACTCTTTTCCCTTCGCGAAAAGTATCTTGATGCTTTATTACAACAAAAAAGTACTCGCCGAAGCGGGCATAGCAGCGCCTCCGGAAACATGGACCGAATTTTTAGAACAATGTCGACAAATCAAAGAAAAAACGGGTAAGTATGCCCACGCCGTTCATGCAGATTGTTCTACACTGAACGGTATTATCTTCAGCATGGGCGGAGAAGTGGTAGAGAACTATAAGACCTGCTACAACAGCGATGTGGCGCGTCAGGCTTTCCACCTTTATGAGACGCTCGCTCATGAAAAACTAGCCTATATCATCTCTCCTGGAAGCTATGAAGATAATATTGCCTTAGCACGCGACGATATTGCTTTTGTCTTGCGCAGCAGTTCGGGAATTCGTGATATGAAAATGCTCATGGAGGACGATCTTGACCGTTGGGGTATTCAGCGTATACCGCAAACAGATCCGAGCCGGCCGGCAACGGTCTTATACGGTCCAAACGTTTGTCTTTTTAATATTGGTGAGGAACAGGTGAACACGGCGTGGGCTTTTGTAAAGTATTTTACGAACCCGGAAATCTCCTTGCGTTGGGCTTTGGAAACAGGATACATGCCTGTCCGTAAAAGCGCATTAGAATATCCTGCCATGCGGCAATTTTGGGAGCAATGGAGCGACAACCGCGCGCCTTATGATTGCCTTTCCTTTGCCCGGGCAGAACCAAATATTGCAGGTTGGCAGCAAGTGCGCGATTTTGCCGCCCGTACGATTACAGAAATCATGACCGGTATCCATGATGCGGATACGGCTGCCAAATTGCTCTCTGAAAATGCCGATCAAGCCCTTGCCCGTGGCGCTGTACAAGTACAATAGCTCCGTTGCGAAGCATAGCGGGTTACGAGCCGTGCGAAAATGATAAGGCCTTTACAGATTCTTGATCGCGTATAAGCGCGATAACGTGGGCACGTAAAGCACACCGTTGGCAGCGGTCGGCGTTCCATGAATCTGATCAGGGAAGCGCGTAGAGAAAAGTTCCTCTTTCGTTTTGTCTGCGGCAAGTATGGCAAAGCTTCCGTTCCGTGCTCCCACATAAATACGTCCTTCGGCGCCCAAACAAGAACCCCAAATACTACGTCCGAGCTGATGCTCCCAGTGGGCCTCCCCTGTTTCTGCATCAACACAATGCACCCCGCCCCTATCATCGGTCACAAAAACCAAATCATTCAGAATAGCGGGCGTTGCGCAGGACTGTGCTTCCATCTCAAAGGACCAGTGTTCTCCGCTTGCCGTGATGTCGCCCTTCCCTGTTGCATGGATACATTTTAGCCAAGACTGACGTTTCCCCCACCAGATATCGCCTGTTGCAACAACATACACTCTATTTTGGTAATAGACCGGCATGCCCATAATCGCAGAAGGTCCCTCTCTTCTATTACCCACGTAGGAGTGGATGTCTTCCTTTGGCGCTGAGGGATCACAGTCAAAATGCCACAAAGATTTTAACGCGGCGCCTGGTGTAGTGTTCTCTTGTGTTACGGGAGAGAAGGCATAGCACAAGCCATCGGGTCCGCCAAAAAAAACCATTTTTTCTCCAGAAACAATCCCTAGAGAGGGCGGCGCCCAACTGCAATGAAAAATGTTGGGGCCGATATTTTCTTTTTCTGTTGCAAGTAATTGACCGGTCCATTTATTAAGGGCGATTAAACTTGGGGCTTTCGGGTTGCCAATTTTTTTGTGCGTATTGTCCACACCGTTGCCTGTGTTCAGGTAAAGTACATCCCCGTCGATGAGGATGCTTGTGTGCGGCGCATCGTGCGGATAGAGGTCAATCTCTTTACGCATATCGAAGAGCCACAAAATGTCTGCATCAGGAGGCAGCGCGGGAATTTCCGGTTGGTTTTCCGGCGTAGCATGACGGCCTTCATCTTTATAAGGTCCATCATTTCCATTTTCTAAACCATGGATATCAAGGCAGACCACTTCTCCGCGGTTTGTCAGCACATAGACACGTTCCCCTTCCACGGTCGGCTCCGAACAAATTCCTACGCCGGGCCAATCCAAAAAATCATCGCCGCCAATATGGGGTACCGCCAATTGCCAACGAAGGCTGCCGTCCTTTTCGTTGAGGCATAACAAGATACTGAGGTCACCTTCCCGGCGCGGATCATAGGTCTCGATATTATTGGTACCAATGAATACGCAGCCTTGCGCCACGATTGGAGATCCGTAAGACCCGCCGCCCAAGGCTGCACTCCACAGGATATTCTCCTCTGTTTCGAGGTCAAAATGAACAGGTAAGCCCTTTTCCGTAGAAATCATGTTGCGTGAAAAATCCACACCCCATTGTGTCTGATCCAGTCCTTGACTCGGATCGGTCAGTAGAAAATACATTAGTATTGCGCACACACTTGGGAAAATATGGATCCTCATTCTTTTCTTTTTATTTTTATTGTTTAGTTTATTTAAATGAATTGACATTCTCGGTCCTTTTTAAAGAAAGATTGCGTTCGTATTTTTTTTTCTCCTGTTATGTGTACTTCCAGTCGGCGCACCATAGACCTTGACTCTTTCGTTGGATATACGATGAATCAGGATATTCCATGGATATGCCGTGTCTGCATGTATATTACTCATTCTTTATAAACATGATTATAGCTGCCCTTTGGAACATATCAAAACAACCCTCTGACAAGACAAGGAAGAAGATTTTACTTTTCCAAGATTGTTGAGATGCCACTTTTATTCTTGTAATGTACAGGATGCTTTTCAGTAGGGCGGTCCGTCTTGAAAGGGCGATGTGGAATTCAACCCATTCGACTGTAGTAAGATGATTGCTATTATGTCAGAATCGGTGATATTTATTTTAAGTTACAACCCTTTTCATCTAAAAAAAAACACGGTCCTGTCTTTTTGATCCAACTTAAAATTCGAGAATTTTCATTAGCCATTCAGATAAAAAATTACCTCGTTTTACTTTCCGCAAGACCCTTTTATATTCACTCCTCCCTACCTTAGTATTCCTAGGTATTGTAGAAGGATCGGCCCGCCTCCTTGAATTATGGAAACCACCCTTAACCTTGGATTATGGATGGGGATTTAACGAGGGAAGCCGCGTCTTTGAACCGGGCGGAATATTACGCAACAAAATGGTTACACGCAAAGAAAAACTTATTTCATTTCAGAAACAATCTTTTGACATGCCTAAAGATCCAAATGAATACCGCATCCTCGTTATTGGCGGTTCCAATGTAAATTTTATGGACTACAATTTGCGTACGATGTGCTATAGGCTGACTCAAAGACCGGGAGAAAATCGCCGTTTCGAAATCATAAATGCCGGCGGGTGTGCATATGGAACAAACAGAATTCTGAACATGATGCCCGAACTCTTCAGTTATGACATTGACCTTCTATTAATTTACGCGGGGCATAACGAGTTTGAAGAACAAATCCATAAAGGTCTTGTCGATCTAGAGGCTATTCCCGTTCAAAAAGTTGCCTATTCTTTGGCAACACTGCGTTTGCTCCGAGACATTCAAGCACACTTTCAATTAATGTTTACCGACGTGGTCAGTTTGCGCGAAAACACCGCTCCCGAAATTGATGGGAATACGTCGCTCTATCGCTTTTCGCCGGAAGAAATAAAAGAACATATGCGCCATTATCAGGAAAATCTTTCTTCCATAATCGAACAAGGCAAAGCGCAAAATATACCCATTATTATAAGTACGGTTGCCACTAATTATTGGGCCCCCGATTTCTGTGGCGGTCATTAAGATATCGCCGAAAAAATTCAACAATACTATAACAAAGAAGATTATGAAGAAGGATTGAAGCTCGCCAGAAGCACGTTGCCGGAAGTACCGAGACACCAAGCATCGGATACAGAAAACGAAATTATTTCTTTTCTTGCAGAAAAATACGATCTTGTAAAAATAAATGGGGAGCAATTAATCATGGAAGCGGAACCGAACGGAATTCCCGGAGAGACACTGATGAGTGATCGATGCCATCTTACTTTTGCAGGGCGCGAAATCGTAGTCCGTGCCTTTGAAGAGGAAATTGCGCGTATAGCCGACCGAAACCGGTAGAAGGAAGGTATTTCGTTGAAGTCGCTTCATTTGTTGTGGCGCATCCGTGAAAAGCCAGGCTTGGAATCTCGGACGCCGGCTAAAACCAATACAATAACGACCTTATTGAACTAATTTGGGTAAAACAGCGTAAAATCTTTTCTAAGTCCAAAGCGTTTGAAGCTCACTTTTGTCTGTCGTCATATCATTTTATCTATTATACGACTTAAGCATATGTTTTGTTGAACTAGTTAATCCATATTTGTTAAGCAAGCTTAGCAAAAGTTACTTGCCCTTCTTGAATACAACAACTTGATGTAGCATAATGAAGTTCCGCTCCTGTAATTCCCTAAGGTACTGATCGTTTTAGTTCTCAAGTACTCACAGCAACACGTTTCCGGGCGTGTGACTTAAAATGAGGCATTGGGTAAATCATTACCTTGACACCTATGTCAATTACAGAACGGTTTCCCGGTGTAGAGTAATTGATTACCCCAAAACTGCAATGTGGAGTAAATTTAAATTATGAGCAGACCGATTTTGACGATGGATGGGAATGAGGCTGTTGCCCATGTAGCCTATCAAGTAAGTGAAGTAGCCGCTATTTATCCGATTACCCCCTCTTCTCCCATGGGTGAATGGGCGGATCAATGGATGTCTGAAGAGCGTAAAAATATCTGGGGTACGACGCCGCTAGTGGTGGAAATGCAGAGTGAAGCCGGCGCGGCAGCTGCTGTCCATGGCGCGCTTCAAGCGGGATCCCTGGTAACCACCTTTACCGCGTCACAGGGATTGTTGCTCATGATCCCTACCATGTTTAAGATTGCCGGTGAATTGACGCCCAGTGTCCTCCATATTACGGCCCGTACACTGGCTACGCACGCCTTATCGATTTTTGGCGACCACAGCGACGTCATGGCGGCACGTTCGACAGGCTTCGGCATGCTGTGTTCCGGTTCTATCCAAGAAACCCATGATATGGCGCTTATCGCCCATGCGGCTACCTTGGAGTCCCGTATTCCTTTCATGCACTTTTTTGACGGATTCCGTACTTCTCACGAAGTGAACCGTATTGAATTGTTGCTGCCTGAAGATGTCCGCGCCATGATCGATGATGATTTGGTAAAGGCACATCGCGAACGCGCCATGTCTCCTGATCGTCCTGTACTTCGTGGAACGGCGCAAAACCCGGATATCTTCTTTACGGCTCGCGAAGCTTGTAATCCCTACTACGAAGCTTGCCCTGCCATTGTCCAAAAAACAATGGATAAGTTTGCGGCTATTGCAGGACGGCAATACCACCTCTTCGATTACATCGGCGCGCCCGATGCAGAACGGGTAATGGTACTCATGGGCTCCGGTGCAGAGACTATGGCGGAAACCATTGATTTCTTAGCGGAAAAAGGCGAAAAGGTTGGCGCGGTCATTGTGCGTCTCTATCGTCCGTTTTCCGCGAAAGACTTTATCTCCGCGCTGCCTGCTACCCTGAAAAAGCTTGCAATCCTTGACCGTACCAAAGAACCCGGTTCTGCAGGCGAACCTTTGTACATGGACGTGGCAACGGCTATTACAGACGCTGTGATGGACAAAACAGCGCCCTTTACAGAAATCCCCCTTCTCATGGGCGGCCGTTATGGTCTGTCGTCTCGTGAGTTTACCCCTGCCATGATCAAAGGCATTTTGGATGAAATGGAGAAAGATGCGCCCCGCCGCCGTTTCACCGTTGGAATTAACGATGATGTCACCCATACCAGTATTGACTATGATCCTTCTTTCTCCACCGAAAGTGAAGACACCACCCGCGCGATCTTTTACGGTCTTGGCGCTGACGGAACCGTAGGCGCGAATAAAAACTCCATCAAAATTATCGGTGAAGATGCCGGGTACTGTGCACAAGGATATTTCGTTTACGACTCTCGTAAATCCGGCGCGATGACAACCTCCCACCTGCGCTTCGGTCCCAAACCCATTCGCAGTGCCTATCTCATTAACCATGCGAACTTCGTTGCCTGTCACCAGTTTTCGTTTATGGAAAAATTTGACGCCTTGAAAATCGCCGACAAGGGCGCCGTCTTCTTATTGAACAGTACCCATGGTCCTGAAGAAGTCTGGGATTATCTGCCCAAAACGGCACAGCGTCATATCATCGAAAAAGAACTTAAGTTTTATGTAATTAATGGTTTTGAAGTTGCTAAAGCAGCCGGTATGGGCGGTCGTATTAATACGGTCATGCAGACCTGCTTCTTCTATATTAGCGGCGTGCTGCCCCAGGATGAGGCCATTAAATCCATTAAGAACTCCATTGAAGAGACCTATGGCAAACGGGGCAAAACTATTGTCAAGAGAAACTGGGCTGCCGTGGATATGGCCATTGAAAACATGCACGAAGTAAAAGTGCCTGCTGCTGTAACCAGCAGCTTTGATTTGCGCCCCGCCGTGCCCGAAGCAGCGCCTGAATTCCTTCACGATTTTACGGCTGCCATCCTCGTCGAACAGGGCGAAACCCTGCCTGTCAGCAAAATGCCCGTAGACGGTACCTTCCCAACGGCTACGACCCAGTGGGAAAAACGAAATATTTCGCTTGAGATTCCAAGCTGGGATCCCGAAATCTGTATCCAGTGCGGCAAATGCGCGATTGTTTGCCCCCACGCTGTTATCCGTTCCAAGATTGTGGATACAGAGTCACTTGCCGATGCGCCTGAAGGATTTAAATCTGCTAAGGCACGGTGGAGAGAGTTTTCCGATAAGTCTTTTATTTTGCAAGTAGCGCCGGAAGACTGCACGGGCTGCACGCTTTGTGTGCAGGCGTGTCCCGTAAAAAATAAACAAGAAGCCAAACTGCGTGCCATTAACATGGTTGAGCAAGAGCCTATCCGTGAGCGGGAACGGGATTGCTGGGATTATTTCTTAACCCTTCCCGAAATGGATCGTAATACCATTAAACATAATCTGGTCAAAGATGTGGCGCTTCTGGAACCGCTCTTCGAGTTTAGCGGCGCCTGCGCCGGTTGTGGTGAAACACCTTACCTGAAACTGCTCTCCCAGCTTTTTGGTGATCGTCTCTTCATTGGTAACGCCACCGGTTGCTCCAGCATCTATGGCGGTAACCTTCCCACCACGCCTTGGGCAAAGAATAAAGACGGACGCGGCCCGACTTGGAACAACTCGCTCTTTGAAGATGCAGCGGAATTTTCCTTGGGAATGCGTGTTACCGTTGATCGCCAAAAACAATTTGCCGAAGAACTCTTGGTTCGTTTGGAAAGCGTCATTGGCGGTGAATTAGTGAAAGCATTGTTGGAAAAGTCCGGTAAAAAATCTGAAACGGAAATCTTTGAACAACGCAAGTTGGTCGAAGAGATGAAGCGTAAGATTGCCGGCAATAATAGCATGGAAGCCCAAGCACTCCTGAATCTCGCTGATTTTCTCGTACACAAAAGCGTGTGGGGAATCGGCGGTGACGGCTGGGCCTACGATATCGGCTTTGGTGGATTGGATCACGTGATTGCGTCGGGCTATGATATCAATTTGCTTGTATTGGATACGGAAGTGTATTCCAATACGGGTGGACAATGTTCAAAATCTACGCCCCGCGGCGCTGTAGCAAAATTTGCAGCCGGCGGCAAGCCCTTAAGCAAAAAAGATCTGGCACTCATCGCCATGACTTACGGCACCGTCTATGTAGGCCATGTGGCTCTTGGCGCCAACGATACGCAAACCCTTAAAACCTTCTTGGAAGCGGAAGCCTATGATGGACCGTCGCTGATCATTGCTTACAGCCATTGTATTGCGCACGGCTATAATCTTGCCATGGGTCTTGACCAACAAAAAGCTGCCGTTCAATCCGGTCATTGGCCGCTATTCAGATACAATCCCACTTTAGTGAACGAAGGAAAAAATCCCTTCCAGCTGGATTCTAAAGAGCCGAATCTCCCTCTCGAAAAATATATCTATAATGAGACTCGCTATAAGATGTTGACGCTGAGCAAGCCTGAAATGGCGCAACAATTGCTTTTTGAAGCGCAAAATGATGT
>JAAYJI010000219.1 GCA_012523015.1 Candidatus Hydrogenedentota bacterium | reverse complement strand
GCAACAATTACGGCGATTGTGATGAAAGTTGGCAGCACAATATATCCTCACTCTTTTATTTTTGAATGGGCGGAGAGTCCAAGTATCTGTCTGCCTATTGACCACGGCGTTTACTTGTTAAGGGTAATGCTGTTTATAATTTCGCCGCCCACTTCAGCTGCAAAAAATTCATCATCAGCATTGTGTATGAGGCTGACGAGGTACTGCTGGGTCTGGTCGTCATTAAAAAGATATACGACTTGAACCAGCCGCTCTTCGCCGCTTGAATTTTCGCCGTAGAAGGCAAAATAAACCGCGGCATTCCCGTTCATATTGACATTGCCTTCAAAGGCAGCCAGTTCAATATTGCTGTATGTCTCACTAAACAGCATTTCGCTTATGCTCTGTGCAATGCTCTCGTCCCACTCGGCAGGCAGAAAGTCAAGCTCTGTTACTTCCATTGCGTCGGACACTGAGACTGCGGAATCGGGTCCGTTGGATAGATACGTCCCCTCGGTATAGGTAACCTCGCTAAAAACGTCCGGCACATTCATGGTAATATCACCGAACGTCATCGAAACAAACGTTGCTTCCGATGCTGCGGGTGCGGATGTCTCGGGAGCGGGAGTGGAATCGGGTGCAGCGCTGTCCCCTCCGCAGGCTGCAAGGCTCAGCACCATAACAAGCGCCATCATAAGTACCAGTATCTTTTTCATTTCTAAATCCTCCACTTTTGGGTTTGTATCGGGCAAATTCCCAGGGGTTCACTCTATCAAAAATTTTATGTTAAAAACCATTGTCTGCATGAAACATCGTTTTTTCGACATGAAACATGAATTTGGATAGGAAAGGGTTTCACACCTTTCTGATCATCATGCTGCTGATCCTGTATACGCCATGCCGGGCTGAATAACCGCCTGACCCGATGCACCGTCCCAGTACACATTGAATTGGGATTCCGTGCCTGAGAGCTTTTGTGCAAACTCACGCAGCTGAAGGTAGTTGGTATCGGTGTCAATCAGCCGAGCGTCTGAAAAGGTAAATACTTCGCCGTTCAGCTTGAATTTCGTTCCGCTCTGCCTAATATTTGTTGTATTTTGCAGCTTGGTTTGGGTGACCGCACCGCTGTACGGCTTTCCGGGCTCAATCACAGCATACTGTCCGTCCCAGTCCACATCAAACTGGGCGGCGGTGCCGCTGAGCATTGCCGCGATTGCGCGAAGCTGTAAGTAATTGGTGCTGTTTATGGTGTACGCCGCTGTCACAGATACGGGTTTGCCGTTCATGACAAAATTCGTATTGCTTGGGGAGGCGGTAACCTTCGGGGTCGCCCAGCCACTCGTCTTCGGAATGTCATCACCGCTCAATTCCCAGAAGACGATAGTCGTAGATTTAGACCCGGCAAGACCTCCTCTTACCGGGAACATGCCTCCCAATGAGAAGTTTCCTGCATGCACCTGAAAGTATAAATCAGTGTCTGTTGCGGGAGATAATGTGTACTTACCCTGATTATTGGTTAATCCGGGGCTGTAAGAGCGAGCTTTCCACAAGAATGGCTTATTTACCGCCGAGACTATATAGCCGTAATATTTGTCCGGCACTGTGCCAATATATCTGCCGTCCGCAACCCGTAGCGTCATTGTGTTGTCGCCCTTATTTTCCACATAAAATGCCCGGGTCCACTGCATGGCGCAGCTCCAACTATTCAGTTGTACCAAGTCGGCGCGGATGACGTCCACGATGTTGTTGACCTCCTCGACGTCAAACCGCAGACTATACCAACCGTCGGCGGGCGTCTTCGGGGTGCCGGGCACCGTCGCTCCGTCCGGGGGAGTTGTGGGGATAAACCGGATTTCTGCGTGTTCCGGCGAATCGGGAATGGGTTCGCTCGGGCAACGCCATTTGTCGATATGCTCCCAAATGATGATCTGAGTTCCGTTCGCATTTTTCTGCCCGGATGCGTTTAAGACGTAATCAATCTCCATGCGCGGGCGCAGGCTCCAAATATCCTTGGTGGACTTGTCTTCGTTGTAAATATCCCAACGGACCAGATTAACGGATGTATTCTCTACCGCCTTGACCCGCAGACCGTTGCTCATTTTCCGCGTGTCCAATCCCAGATATTTTCCGTCCTCTGTTTCCAGAAGTAACTCCCCGTCAAAACGGGCATAGAACTTTGCGTTTCCCTGTACAGTGTTCGTTTTATCGCGTAGCTCTACGTTGCCATTGGCATCTAAGTTAAGATAGTTGCCCATACAACGAAGATTGTACCAGCCCTCTTCGAGCTTCACGCCGTTGTTGCGAAG
>JAAYJI010000218.1 GCA_012523015.1 Candidatus Hydrogenedentota bacterium | reverse complement strand
GGCGGAAATGGTGGTGCCCGGCCAAACAGGGCGTTTAGTGCCCGTACGGGATACGGATGCGCTGACCGAAGCGATTATCGCAGCCTTGATCGAAAAAGATGAAAGTCTTGCTTTGGCGGAAGCGGGAAAAGGATGGGTGGAGGATAAGTTTTCCGTTTCGCGTATGGTAATGGGTACACTGGAAACGTACCGAGAACTCGTGTAGATTTTCTTTGAAATAGTTTCCACTTTCATGTTCTGTAGCACTACAATAGCGTGAGATGTACGACATAACCGGTAAAAGGTGCCCTATAAGGAGACTGCTATGTCAAAGGTATTGCGGATTGGTTTTATTGGTGCGGGAGGAATCGCTCCGGGTCATTATGAGCGTCTGAGCAAAACGGGCAAGGCGGAAGTTACCGCCCTTACCGATCCCAGCGATGCTTCTTTATCACGGTTTTATGAGCGCTGTCCCACCTCCGTGTCCCTGCCTGTATACGGGGATTATCGCGATATGATAAAAAAAGAGGATTTGGACGGCGTACTTATTCTTTCGCCCCATACTGTGCATTACGCGCAGATTCGCGATTCCTTAAAACGCGGACTTCATGTGTTGACCGAAAAGCCTATGGTGTGTACTATTCAACATGCCCAAAAACTAATTCAACAGGCGAAAGATGTAGATCGGGTACTGATGATCTCTTATCAACGTCATTTCGACCCCATGTTTCGCTATATGCGTGACCAGATCAAGAAAGGCAGTATCGGCACAGTTGAATTTGTTCAGGCAGTGCTTAGCCAAGAATGGTTGAGAATAACCAGAAATACGTGGCGACAGGAGCTAGAATCTTCCGGCGGCGGACAATTAAATGATTCCGGAAGTCATCTGATTGATATTCTTATGTGGGTGACCGGTATGAAGATTCGGCAGGTTTCGGCTGTGAGCGAAAATTTTGATATTGAAGTGGATGTAAATTCTTCGTTGTCACTCCTCTTTGAAAATGGGGCGCTCGGAAGTCTATCAATTATTGGCAACGCTCCTGCTTGGCATGAAGATCACACGATTATCGGCAGCAAAGGCGCTTTTTATTTAAGACAAGGGATTGGTCTTGTTCAGCAAAATGCTGCAGGTGAATCGGTCAACTTTAAATTGCCCAAATACACGGATAATCCGGACAACAATTTTATAAATACTATCTTAGGTAAAGCGACGGCGGAAACGCCGCCGGAATGTGGATTGAATGTTATTGAACTCACCGAGGCTGCATGGAAATCAGCCGCCGCCGGCGGTAAGCCTGTGCGGCTCCGTTAAATGACTAAATATTTACAGGAAGAATAAGGGATCATCGATGAAAGCACCCGATTATAGCAAGCGAATCGCAACATTACGAGAAGACTTGAAACTGTATGAATGTGACGCTTTTTTTAGTGTTGATCCTGCAGACAACGCGTATCTTTCCGGCTTTTTCGGCAGTACTTCGGTGGTGTTGATTACCCTAGACCGAGCGGTTCTTTTTTGCGATTTCCGCTACCAAGAATATGCCGCTTCTTTACAATCGAATTTGGAGGTAGAAATTGTTTCCGGTTCTGTCACGACAAAGTTAGGTTCCTTCATCAATGCTTGTAATCTCAAGTGTGTCGCTTTTGATCCTTCTGCTATTACAGTTCAACAATACATGATGATTGAGGATGAATTATCCGCCAAGATGGAACCCCTAGTGTCGTTGTGCAAAAACATTCGTGAAATAAAAGACGCCTATGAGATATCCTGTATCCGTGAAGCGAGTCGTTTGGCGGAAGATGCTCTTGAGCAGATCCTTTTAGATTTAAAGTGTGGTATCTGTGAATATGAAGTTGCGGCGGTCTTGGAATATGAATTTCGTAAACGGGGCGCCCTTCGAACTTCCTTCGAAAGCATTGTTCTTTTTGGAGAACGCAGTTCGCTGCCCCATGGTGTGCCGACCGATAAGCCCTTGGAAAAAGGAGATATCGTCCTCATTGATTGTGGTTGCGTACTGGATGGATACTGTTCCGACTTGACCAGGACCTTCGTTTTCGATAGGATACCCGGTAAGTGGTTCAGCGATATCTACGAATATGTACGCCAAGCACAGGCCGCCGCAGTTGAGACGGTATGCGCCGGTGTTCCAGCCTTAGCAGTAGATCAAGTTGCTCGTGATCTTATTACCGCGGCTGGTCATGGGGATCATTTCGGGCACGGCACCGGTCATGGTGTGGGGCTGGAAGTGCATGAAGGTCCCCGCTTATTTAATCGATCTGACGCCATCTTGGAAACATCCATGGTAGTCACTATGGAGCCGGGAATTTATCTTCCGGGGCAAGGCGGCGTACGCATTGAAGATTTGTTGGTTGTCACTGATGATGGATGTGATATTTTAACAGAAACCCCAAAAGAATTACGGATACTTTAATTATGATTTCTACAGCAGATTTTAGAAATGGAATGGTTGTGGAACTGGATGATGATCTCATGGAAATCATTGAGTTTCAACATGTCAAACCCGTTAAAGGCGGCGCCTTTGTTCGCACCAAATTTAAAAATGTTTTGACCGGACGGGTCTTGGAAAAAACCTTTCGATCCGGAGAAAAATTTGAAGAAGCACGCATTGAAGAGCGGCAGTGGCAATATTTGTATAACGACGGAGATCAGTTCCATTTCATGGATCATGAAAGTTATGAACAGCTCGCCGTCAATGCGGATGTTGTTGGTGATAAAGCGCTTTGGATGAAAGAAAACTCCGACGTGTCCCTTTTCTTTTACAAGGGTCAGGTGATTACGGTGGGTGTCCCCTCCCATGTTGTCTTGACCATAACGAAATCGGATCCGGGTGTTCAGGGCGACCGCAGCAGTGGCGCAAAAAAGCCTGCCACCTTAGAAACAGGCGCCACCATTCAAGTGCCCCTTTTCCTCAATGAAGGTGACCAGGTCAAGGTAGATACTCGTACCGGCGATTATGTCGAACGCATGTAATGCCTTCGTCATTGTCTGCGCTTCAAGGAGACCGCGTCTTGTTGGATTTTGAAGAGCTTCAGGAATTAATCCGTCTTTTTGAGGCGACAGCACTCTCTGAAATTGAAATAGAAGATCAGGGGAAACGCATTCGGCTTGCCAAGCCGGTTCCTATCGAAAGTCGGACCACTGTTTCGGGAAAGCGGTCTACCCTTGCTTCTGCTTCTGTTCCTGCTGCAGACGACTCGGATATTACAGAATCACTGAGAGATGAGGGCTTGGTTACCGTGGATTCCCCCATGGTGGGTACCTATTACGCCTCACCGGGTGCAGGAGCATCCCCTTTTGTGCAGGTTGGCGATACGGTAGACATTAATCAAGTGGTCTGCATTGTCGAAGCCATGAAAATTATGAATGAAGTGGTGAGCAAAGTTCCCGCTATCGTGGAACGCATCCTCGTGCGCAATGGGGAACCCGTCGAATACGGTCAGCCTTTGATCGCGCTTCGCCCCCTCGCCTGAAAGCCTAGTGTGTTTAAACGTATTCTCATAGCCAATCGCGGCGAAATTGCCGTTCGCATTATACGAGCCTGTCGTGAAATGGGCATCACTTCCGTGACTGTTCACTCAACGGCAGACCGCGATTCCCTGCACACCGAGCTGGCCGATGAATCGATTTGCATTGGTCCCGCCGGTCCTGCCGACAGTTATCTGAAAATTCCCAGCATTATCGCCGCCGCAGAAATTGCCGATGTTGAAGCCATTCATCCCGGCTACGGCTTTTTGGCGGAAAGCGCTCGCTTTGCAGCCATATGCCGTGAGTCACGATTAGCCTTTATTGGCCCATCTGTTGAGGCCTTGGCGATGAGCGCCGACAAAGTTCAATCACGCAAAAAAATGGTGGATGCAGGGGTGCCTGTCGTGCCGGGAAGCAACGGTATTATTGAGGATGCCGATGCTGCCTGTGCGCTTGCCAAAGAAATTGGTTATCCTGTCTTGGTGAAGGCTGCCGCTGGCGGCGGCGGCCGAGGCATGCGTATCGCTCACAATGAAAGTACCTTGAAACATGCCCTTTCCGTTGCATCGACAGAGGCAACGAATGCTTTCGACAACGGCAGCATTTATATTGAGAAATTTATTGATGGGGGTCGGCATATCGAGTTCCAGATTTTGGGCGATCAACATGGCAATTTAATTTGTCTTGGTGAACGAGAATGTACCATTCAGCGGCGACACCAAAAGCTCATTGAAGAAACACCCAGTACGGCACTCACACCTGCCTTGAGAGAAGCCATGACAGAGGCTGCCCTTGCTGCCGCCAAGGCTGTTGATTATAGTAATGCAGGGACCGTTGAGTTTTTATTGGACCGAGCCGGAAACTTTTATTTCATTGAATTGAACGCCCGTATTCAAGTCGAACATCCCGTCACGGAAGAAGCCTTTTGTCTAGATTTGGTACGTGAGCAAATCCGTCTTGCTTCCGGAGAAATATTGGGATATGATGCCCCTGCGCCAAGCTTTCATGTCATTGAAGCACGGGTCTACGCAGAAGATCCTGACCTTAATTTTCGACCCAATTCAGGACTGATAAAGCGTTGTCACATTCCGGGAGGGCCGGGAATACGTGTGGATACTCACTTGTTTTCCGGCTACGAAGTGCCCCATCATTATGACTCGCTCTTGGCTAAAGTCATTGCCCGGGGCAACACGCGCACAGAAGCAATTGAAAGACTCAGTCGTGCATTGAATGAATTCTTTGTGGATAATGTTACCACTACAGCGAAACTCTGCGCGCGTATTGTCAGCGGACAGCGGTTCCGCCGCGGAGAGATCGGCCCCGATTTATTGGCTGAATATCTGGATAAAGACAGCCGCTAATTGTTGCTTTTTCGGGCATTATTTTAGCGGTCAGTTTTTGTTGACGAAGAGGAGACCGATTTATGAATATGAAGTGCTGCATGAAGATGAGGTCTGTACTTAGAAATGCCGGGATAGCAATGGGCCTTTCTTTCCTGTTGTTTCTATCAGGATGTACCACCTTGACAAACAACATGCAGGAGCAAGTACTTGACGCGAAACGAAAGATCATTCCCTCCCTCGTGCATATTCGCCCCGTGAAAGAGGTGTTTGTGCAAGGGAAGCGTCAGGAAGTGTTGGCTCTTGGCAGTGGATTTATTATTTCTAAAGATGGCTACGTGGTCACCAATGAGCATGTCGCGGGAGAAAGCAGTCAGGTTATCTGCGTGCTTGATGACAATACGGAACTGGAAGCCCGTGTAATCGGAACAGACCCCGATACGGATATTGCCGTATTGAAGTTGGAATCGGATCAAGCCTTAGCCTTCGCTCGTTTCGGAAGTTCCGCGTCTCTTGAATCCGGTGATTTCGTACTTGCAATGGGAAGCCCCCACGGGCTCTCACGGAGCGCTTCTCTGGGCATTATTAGTCTAACCGATAGATACCTTGGCGAATTGGGCGGTATCACCGCTCCCTACAATAATTGGATTCAGACGGATGCCGCCATCAACAAGGGAAACAGCGGCGGTCCTTTGGTAAATCTTAAAGGGGAGGTGATAGGTATCAACACCTTAGCCATGCTGGGCGCAGAAAATGTGGGCTTCGCGATTCCGGCCGATAGCGCCCGCGAGATTGTGGATGCCATCATTGCCCACGGCCGCGTACAACGCAGCTCGTTAGGGCTGAGTTTCCAAGAAATGCACGCGAAAACAGATGATAAGACTGTGAAGGGGGTTGTTATCGCTGATGTTTCTCCCCTATCCCCGGCGGCTGAATCCGGCGTGAAAGCAGGAGATGTTCTCGTCAGCATAAATGACAAGAAGGTGAATGCTTATTACGAAGAAGAGCTGCCTGCAGTACGCAAACAAATTGCCGATTTGCCCGTAAATGAAAAGGCGGTGCTGCAGATCCTGCGCGGCAATGAGCCGCTCTCTATTGAAGCCACGACAGAAGAGAAAATGGCTTCTAAGGGCACGCAAGTGGAATTTCATGAGTGGGGATTTACTGCCATGGAGATGACACCGGAATTAGCGCGTCGTGCACAACTTCCCCAACGTCAAGGCATCCTCGTTTCCGGATGTACGCCGGGCGGATTGGCTGCCGTCTCCGGGATTGTCGCGGGCGATATCTTATTAGAGATGGATGATGAGCCGATTTCGTCGCTCACGCAATTTGATGAACTGTATCGAAAAAACTTAGCTGCCCATAAAAAATATGTCATGCTTTTTGTGAAACGCGGCGCGGTCACCCGCTTCGCGCTTATGAATACAGACGCATTGGGCGATGCTGTCATAGACAAGGAGATCCTTGAATATGTTGATTAAATCCTTTGTCAGTGTTGGGCTCCTGACGATCCTTCTTTTGGTCGGAGTGAGCTATGCAGATGATTTTTCTCCGGAGAAAGTAGAAACTTTTTTCAAAAAATGGTCTCCCACGCTCTGTGTTTTAAAATTCACACAAACAGCCCTTGACCCGCGTACCGGTGAGGAACAACAACAACCGGGAAGTGCCTTGGCAGTACTCGTATCTGCCGACGGTTTACTCATGACCAATGGCTATATTCAACGGGAAAACATTAGCTCTTCCAATTTCCGTGCCGTTGTGGTTCAAGATGAAAAGGAAATCGAATATCAGGCGACTTTGTTGGAAAAGCCACGGGATGTGAATCTTTCTTTCCTGAGAATCAAAAGTGATTCTCCCGTGAATCTGCCTTATCTCCACTTTCTTGAAAATGCAGCCATGAAACTTGGTGAAGAGGTGGCTATTTTGGGCGTCATGAGCGAAAATATGGACTTTCACCCGTCGCTCAGTCTGGCGCGTATCGCCGCCGTTTTAGAACAACCCAGAACCACCTATTGCATTGATATCCCTCTTAAACTGGGCGCTGTAACCGGTCCTGTCATGAATAAACAAGGTGAAGTGATCGGCGTTACCGGATTTGAGTTGTCCGCCAATGAGGGCGGCGATTTATATACCCGCAGCGGGCATCCCATGATCTTTCAATCAGGACTGTTCATGCACTATATCAATAATCCTCCCGGAGAGCGTTTGGAAGATGATTCCGGAACGGAGGAAGCTTGGCTGGGGGTGTTCACACAGCCGCTGAAAGAGGAGTACGCGGAATACTGGGGTATCGATAAACCCGGTGGTTTGATCGTGAGCACATTGGTTCCTGACTCCCCCGCTGAAGCGGCAGGGCTGCAAGTGGGCGATATTATACGCGTATTTGATGGGCAGCCTATTGTGGCGGTCTTAGACCGTGACGTTTTGTCCTTTACAAAAATGGTTCGCGCGAAAGAAGCGGGAGCACGTCTACCGGTGGAAATACTCCGCGATAAAGAGCCTCTTACCATTGAGGTTATTTTAGGAAGACGACCGCGATCCACCCAAGAAGCCGATGAATACACCGATGAAACCTTGGGTATTGTGGTGCGCGAACTCACGCAGGATTTACGAACCCTATTCAATCTTGGTGAAGATGTGCAGGGTGTCATTGTGCGACGGGTTATATCCGGCAGCGCTGCTCAAATAGCAAGAATGCAGCCCGGCATTATTATCATGTCTTTAGGCAATACGGCTGTCTCAAGTCTTGAAGACTATAAAGAAGCTATCGCCGCCATTGAGCATGAAAAACCTTTGGATATTTCTGTCTTTGCCCGTGCCGGCACGGCGACAGGATTTTTCCGACTCAAACCGCGTTGGTAACCGTTATTTTTCGTATGCCTTCTTAGCGTGGCAAGGAGTCGGAATAGTAGGAAACAAGTGTCACTTCCTTTGATCAACATAGCGACCTGGAATCATCGCCCAAAAGGCTCCGGGAATCCCCTATCTCCTGGCCTCAGGGTTGTGGGCGGTGTCGCCTTCTTTTGTATCGCTCTGAGCTTCCTGTCCTGTCAAGGCTATCACCAACGAGGGATGGGGCTGGAAGAGATGTGGCAGCTTTGCGATGCCAAGGATTATGAAAGTGCCCTTCCCTTGGCGCGTGACTTTGTGTTGCGGTATCCTGTCCATCCTGTTGCACATTTTTTACTAGGTAAATGTTTCGCCAATAAAGACAGCCCTGAACTCACCCGTGCAAAAGGTGAATTCGATATGGCGCTAAGTCTGTTGAATGTGGCACTTGAAACAGAGCAGATTGAGCTGTCTATTACTGTCGAGAATTTTAAAGTAGAAATTCACTACGAAACAGCGCTTGTTTTATTTCGAACTGCCTTGGAAGCCTATGATGCCGGAATCGTGATGCAAGCATCCTTAGGTATTTTAAGGACGGCCTTAAAAGAGCTTGAGGAGGGCTTACACTACGCTCCGGATTCTGACAGGCTTATAGAGCTGAAAGAGGTCCTTGAACGGATGATCCGGCAAGCAACCACTCCACAGAGCCTTCCCTTATATTCCGATGCGCATTACACGTGACGAAAGAATATTGCCGCAGAAGGCATAGGTTTCCTGTGTTATTTTTCGGTTTCTGTAAGTTTCGGCAACACGTTGCGGCGTAGTGCGCCAAGCTCGGCAGCGGGAATCTTCTCCACTTCTCGATCATAGGTAAGGAGCCCGTTAATCTCGATTTCTACATCCGTCGTTTGCGTATAAACACCTGCGGCGATTCCTTGCCCACGCAAGTCATTTAATTGGGCCAGTGTCTTTTCAAAACGGGCTTGATATTCCTCCAGCGATTTGGGCAACTCTTTTCCATAGCCCCAATTCTTTTGCTGCGGATCCCAAAGATGATCTGATACGGGGTACCCATGACCGCCGAATTCACCGACGACTTTTATAAAGGCGTCGTAACGATCGGCTTCGAATGGAAATTTTGGTTCGGGATAGGCATGGGCATCAGCAATATCCCCAACAGGGAAGAAATTGCCGCCGCTGGCGATATTGACTAAGCGGCCGGGATCATAACCCATTACCCACTCTCCCACCTCTATAGAACGATGCTGTCCCCACGCTTCATTAAAGGGAACCCAAACCACAATGGAGGGATGATTCTTTAGCGTGTCCATCATCGCTTTGATTTCGTACATATATTGCTCATGGGCGTCATCGGGCCATTGCGCATCCTGCGGTTCTTTGCTCAAAAATACCCAACGGGGATTCTCGCCGCCACTGGGTTGATCCTGCCACACCATCATGCCTATTTGGTCACAGTGATAATAATATCTGCGCGGTTCTTGCTTAATATGCTTGCGAATCATATTGAATCCGGCGGCTTTCAAAAATTCCACATCATAACGCATGGCCGCGTCAGATGGCGGCGTCAACAGTCCATCAGGCCACCAGCCTTGATCCAAAGGGCCCCAGTGGAAGATCTCTTCACCATTCAGTGTAAAGCGTAAATGTCCCTCTTTATCGCGTACTTTTCCGACCGTACGGATACCGGTGTAGGAGCCGACACGATCAACGCTATTGCCCGAATTATCCAATAATTCGATTTCAAGATCATAGAGATGGGGGTTGTCAGGTGTCCACAATTTAGGAGATTGCAGCTTAAGGATAAGGCCGCTTGCCGGTCCTTCTTCTTTTCTAACGATATCTGTGCCGTCTTTGACAAGGACTCGCAATTTATCAAGATTTTCGGATCCCTTTACAGTGGCTTTAATTTCTATACTTCCTGCTGCCGCTTCCGTGGTCAAGTGAATATCTTCGATATAATTCAGAGGTACTTGTTCAAGCCAAACAGATTGCCAAATTCCAGACACCCGTGTGTACCAAATACCTCTGTTTTTGAGTACCTGCTTGCCCCGCAATTGCCACGCTTCCGTTTCGTCTTCTACCCGCACGATGATTTCGTTTTCGCCGACTTTAACGACATCTGTGATGTCGAAGGTGAAGGGCATATTACCGCCTTGATGACTGCCCACGGCTTCCCCGTTGACCCGGACTTCACAACGATAATCCACCGCTTCAAAATTTAGGAGGGTACGCACGCCTTCGATGATCTCCAGATCAATGCTGCGTCGGTACCAGAGCGCCTGATCGGGCTGTAGCAATTGCTGTACGCCGCCAAGGCGTGATTCCAAGCAAAAGGGAACCAAAAGCTGTCCCTGCCAATTTTCCGGAACAGCAGTGTCCGATTGTGCGGTAATGGTGTAGTCCCAAAGACCATTAAGATTTTGCCATGCCTCTCTCATCAGCTGCGGACGAGGATATTCACGCCACGCATTATCGGCAGTGACATCTTTACCCCACCGTGTAATCAGAGACGTTTTATAGGGTTCCGTTACCATTTTATTATCCTTTGAATCTCCCGTATTTTGGGCTGAGGCTATACCTATAGATATAGCCATGAAAAAGGACAGGATTATTAAAACTGTGGGCAAACAACGGGCAAAAGCGCGCCTAGGTTCAGCAGCATAGCGTTTCATGGATAAGGTCTCCTTTATTTTGAGGGGATATCGAAGAATCACGAATGAACCCCTCTAGTATGCCATGAGTGTACGCGATAATTAAACCCGAGATTTCGCACGCATATTTTTTTTGTTTTATCGCAAAATTCACGGGCCATTTGTCTGAATTAGACTTTTACAGAAGTGCATGGTACAATGATTTTTCAGTCGATTCTACCCCTCATCGTTAACCATAGAAAAGAGAGCTATGACGTATACGACACAAAATAGTGATGGTAATCTGTCCCCTAAAAAATCTTCGTGGTCGATAATTTTGACTGATCTTGCTTTCATTGTTGTCTTGGTAATTGCCGTCGCCTTCCGTGTCCCCGATTTATCCTTACGACCGCTCCACGGCGATGAAGCCAATCAGGCGGTTAAAACGGGCCATCTCTTAGAAGACGGGTATTATCGCTACGACCCTTTTGAACACCATGGTCCAACGCTCTATTACCTGACCTTGCCCCTGTTATATGGAGGCGGTATTTCTACTTTTGAAGCTTCGACCATTGTTTATTATCGCGCTGTACCTGTGTTTTTCGGGCTGCTTTTAATTCTGTTGCTCTGGCCGTTGCGTACTGCTCTCGGTAATGGCGCCCTTATTTGGACTGCCTTATTCATGGCAATTTCAACACCTATGGTATTTTACAGCCGGTACTATGTACAGGAAATGCTGCTCGTTTGTTTTGTGCAAGGAGCCTTTACCACCGCTTGGCTCTATTGTCGGCGACCGCGCTTGGGATGGGCGCTTCTTTTCGGTTTTTTCTTGGGGATGGTACATGCCACAAAAGAAACCTCCATCGTCGTCGTCTTTTCTGCTTGTCTTAGCGGCGCTTTAATTTTGCTGCCAGTTTTGATGCGTGACAAATTTGATCTATCCAAGATAAAGATGGTGCTGCAGCGACCGACAATCCTACATATCCTAGCCGCTTTTATCATGGCCGCCTTTATATCTGTTAGCTTCTTCTCGTCCTTTTATACCCATGCCCGAGGGCCCCTTGACTCGATCTTGACCTACTTCGATTATTATGTACGTGCTAAAGGAGAAGGCAGTTCCGGCATCCATGATAAACCCTGGTATTACTATTTCGTGCTCTTATCTTATGTGTACCGACAAGTGGGACCGCGATGGACGGAAGCCCCTATATTGGCAGCGAGCATACTGGGTGCGTTGGCGGCGATTTTTGTCAAGAGTCCGAAAAATACTGCCGACACTGAGGAAAAGAAGGCGCCCTTTTATTTCCGCCGTTTTCTTCTCTTCTATACCGTATCCATGGTTGCAGTCTTTAGTATGATCCCTTATAAAACGCCTTGGAATTTGCTGCCTTTCTATCACGGCATCTTATTACTTGGCGGCTTGGGAATTGCTGAAACCATTCGGCTTGTGCGTTATCCCCTTCTGCGCGGCATTGTGATCCTGATTGCCCTTGCCGGTGTCCTGTTGGTTGGTCGGCAATGTTATTTTGGCAATTATGTTTATTTCGCCGATACACGCAACCCCTATGTC
>JAAYJI010000217.1 GCA_012523015.1 Candidatus Hydrogenedentota bacterium | reverse complement strand
GCTTATGTTAAAAATCTTTTGGATCGTTTGACCGCCGATGAGCGCACTGCCTTAAAGCATGTTGTCGCCGACAGCTACGAGATGGGCCCGCAAAACTGGACCGATGGCTTCGCTCAGACTTTTGAAGCTGCCTATGGCTATGATCCCCTGCCGTGGCTGCCCGCCATGAATGGGCGCATTATTAATAGCGCAGCATGTACCGACCGTTTCTTTTGGGATTTGCGGCGCTTGGTAGCAGATTTGGTTTCCCGTGAATATGTGGGCGGACTCAGAGATTTGTGCCGTGAACAGGGTCTTAAAATGTGGCTGGAAAACTACGGTCATTGGGGGTATCCCGGCGAATTTCTTCAGTATGGCGGAGAGTGCGACGAAATCAGCGGCGAGTTTTGGGTGAATGGTGATCTTGGAAGCATTGAATTGCGCGACGCCGCTTCAGCGGCCCACATATACGACCATCCAATCGTTTGGGCGGAAGCCTTCACCGGAGGTATTGCCTTTACCAATTCGCCCCGTGACCTGAAGGCACGCGGCGACTGGGCCTTTACCGAAGGCATCAATCAGTTTGTCTTGTGCTTGGTCATACATCAGCCTTGGGAAGATAAACTTCCCGGTGTTAATGCATGGTTCGGCAGCGAGTTCAACCGGCACAATACGTGGTTTGACCACGCCGGGCCTTGGGTCGATTATTTGCGCCGATGCAGTGTCCTGTTGCAACGGGGATTATCTTTCGTAGATGCCGCTTATTTTATCGGTGAAGATGCGCCGAAAATGACCGGGCCCTGCGAACCTGCGCTGCCTGCAGGCTATGACTTTGATTATATAAATGCCGACATTATCGAAAAAGATCTCGACGTACAAGATGGCGTGCTCGTGCTGCCCCATGGTCTGTCATACCGTGTTCTTGTATTACCTCCTTCCACATCGATGCGGCCTGCCTTATTAAAGAAAATTGGTGCATTGGCCGCAGGGGGCGCCGTGGTGGTTGGCCCGGCGCCGGATCATTCCCCCAGCCTTGAAAACTATCCTGACTGCGATGTGGAAGTGCGCGCCTTAGCCGAAAAGGTGTGGAGCAACGAAACGGTGTTAACCGATCTCAGTATGGAGCAAGTCTTTTCTCTGATTGATTTGCCTCCTGATGTGATTTGTCCGGAAGATATTTTGTGGAAACATCGACAAGACGGGGATACGGATATCTACTTTTTATCCAACCAAAACGATGCTGCACGGAGCGAAACAATTTCTTTCCGCATCACCGATAAGGCGCCGGAGCTGTGGTGGGCGGAAACAGGTATTATTGACTACGAACCCGAATTCTCCGCTGCAGACGGCTACACATCTCTTCCCATTGAATTTGATATTCACACTTCTTTATTTGTGGTTTTTCGCAAAGGAAAAGACATACAAGAACGCACTGCACCGGAACAGAGTGCTCCTACGATCCATACTAAAATAGAAGGGCCTTGGACTGTGACATTCCCGTTTGGCTCGGAGGAATTTCCTGCCCTTCAATCGTGGACGGATCACGCAAAGGAAGAGATTAAATATTTTTCCGGTGAAGCAATCTACAGCACCGCTTTCACGGCTCCGGAAAAAGGGAAAGCCGTTATTCTTGAATT
>JAAYJI010000216.1 GCA_012523015.1 Candidatus Hydrogenedentota bacterium | reverse complement strand
TCATATAAATATGGTCGATATCCGGCCTTTCTTCCCGGTCAACTTTGATGGCAACAAAATGCCGATTCAGCAATTCTGCCGCTTCTTCATCCTCAAAAGACTCCCGCTCCATCACATGGCACCAATGACAGGTAAATAAAGTACACCTATTCTTTCTTAAATGTTTTTAGCCCCAAAGGGCTAAGAATAGCCTATCGATAGGAAGATTGGTTTATCTTCAGCCGTAGCTTTCTGAAAAGCTTCCGGGGTCCATGCATCCCAATCAACAGGATTGTAGGCGTGTTGTATCAGGTACGGCGATTTTTCGCGAATCAGCCTATTAGCTTTGCGTATCTCTTTGTCAGGAATAGTCATTTTAATCTCCTTTTTAAAAAGTATTTTAAATAGTATTTACAAATATTCTAAATAAATGATAATTTCGCCGGTTTCCCTATCTCTATCGTACCATGCTTTATTTATGATCGCCGAAAATAACGCATTCTTTTCTTGATTTGTGGTAGCATTTCCCCAATCCGCAATAAACTCATTGATTTGTTCTTTCATTTCCTCGGGGCTAATAGCTTGAAAAGACGCCGTTTCCAGGTTTAAAGCCCGAATGCGGCTACTAATCTCATTGGTTTCATTATCATATTTTTCTTTGTATTTTTTATAGAATTCGATATTTTCGATGCCTTCTAAAAACAACATTTTCGCCCTTGCTTTTGCCCCAGCCTTTTTTTCCAGTTCCTTTTCTAAAACCTTGATTTCCTCTATCTTTTGTTTGTATATGGCTTCCTGTTCCGTATTTCCAGCCAATCGTTCGGGTGTTATGAATTCATCTCTTATTTTGCTTACGATTTGAGCATAAATCTCATCCTTAATTTCCGCACCTCTTTGGCTGCATCTTTTACCGAAAGGTCCATAATAATCGCATTTTGTGAACACAGCTTTGCCGGACTTTCTATCTTTTGTATAAAACCTCATTCGATACCCACACTGATGGCAATACAAAAGGCCTGAAAGCGGGTAAACGCCTTTTCTTGCAGCTACTGGCTTCCGGCGGTTCCTTTTTAATGTTAATAATATTTGATCGTGTTCTTCCTGGGTTTTTAGTGCCGGATGTGATTGTTCTTTGCTGACAATCCATTCACTCCGAGGTTTTATTTCTAGCCCTGACTGAGTTGTTTTGTCCCACCTGCCCTTGGTTTTGCCAAAAATAGACTTTCCGAGGTGAAATTCCTCAACAAGCAGTCGATGTATTGCATTGTTATGCCACAATTTTCCTCCCGGGGATGATACGCCCTGCGAGTTTAATAATTCTGTAATTTGCTGCGTACTTTTACCTACCCTTAGATATAAATCAATGATCATCCTGTAAATTATTGATTGTTCTGGGTGCGGCACCACTTCTCCAACAACGACATCTTTGCCATTGTTGTCATAGACCTTTTTAAGATATTTATACCCGTATGGAGGCTTTCCGTTCGTCCAGCGCCCCATGATGGTGCCCTCAATTTTCCCTTCGTGAAACCTACTAACAATTTTCCGATACTCGTGATGATTAACTGCCCCCGTAATGTTCATCAAGAGTTCATCAGTAGGGTCTCTGGGGTCATAAATTGCGCTTGGCGTTACTATCAATGCTGCGGCCTTTTTAAAAGCACCAACGACCATACCCCACTCTGCTATATCGTTTCTCCCAAGTCTGTCCAGATCCACTACAACAACTGCATCAACTAAATGCAAATTGTCCAACAGCTTCAGCATTTCCTCTCGTTTATCCAATTTAGCTCCAGTAACGATTTCTTCATAGATTTCTTTTACCTCCCATTCACGCTCCCAGCACAAACGCACTAATCTTTGACGATGTTTTTGGAGTGCGTCTTCCTGGTTTTCGTCCCTCGATTTTCTCAAATAGAGGCACACGCACTTTATGTTTTCTTTACGGCTTACATTTTTCATTGCAATTCTCCTTAGATAATTTATAAACCTGCGCTTTATTTGCCAGCATCCTAATATAATTACTAAGTGCTTTTTCCGATGGACTATTAAGCGATTGGATGGTTTCCGCGGGTAAGCCCTTCATTTTTGATTTCATCTTATATTACCTCCTAATTTTTGATAAAAAAAGGCCCGGCACATAGACCGGGCCTCTCCTAGGAGGGAAATATTCAGAATCTTATTTTTCCATATGGTTTAAATTACCGAAATCTAAGCATGGGAGCATTCCGTTAATAACATCCTCAACCCTTAGTAGTAAAAGATCCTTCCAACTAACAGGGGGATTGGTCTACATAGTTTAACAT
>JAAYJI010000215.1 GCA_012523015.1 Candidatus Hydrogenedentota bacterium | reverse complement strand
TGATAAAAACACCTCGGGCGCGATGAGTCGCGCCCCTACACCGCACAGCGCTTCGTCTCAGGTAGCGCAGACATGGCGCGGGCAGAATGGACGGGACGGATCAAATGAACCAGGTGGACCCGGAAGGGCGTTGCAGGCGGCGGAGGGCTGAGATTCTTCGCTTCATTGCGAAAGATCACAGGGTGAGTAGAGAATTTTTTTTGAGTTCGCCTTTGTTTTGGGCTTTCCCTTTCTTGGCGAATAACGCTGGAAAAAAGTTTGATTTTTCTTCCTATATTCAAGTATAGTTATGCTCGCGCCGGGATGGCGAAATTGGCAGACGCACCGGATTCAAAATCCGGCGGTAGCGATACCATGAGGGTTCGAGTCCCTCTCCCGGCACCATCTCAAAAGCGTGTGTATCGGGGATTATCCCTTCCCTTGCCCCCGTACTTATTTCACCTGCCTTTGAGAAACTTTCCTCCCCCTCCTTCATTCCTGTGTTGGCGTCTGCCCCTACACGAAGCCTATACAAAAGCGCGTGCTGTCAACGCGCATAAAAGTAATCGGCCTTTTTGGAGTACGTCGTCCCTTCGTTGTATAGTGATACCATGCGTTTGGAAGTGTAAAACAATTATTTTCATATAGCGGCGTAAATAGTTTGAAGGACTGGAACAACAAGAGGACTGTTGATGAGAGGTTTTTGTTTGGAAGTGGCGGCGCCTTATGCTTGTTTTACGCGCCCGGAAAAAACATCTGGTCTTGTCAGTTATGACGTGATTACGCCTTCCGCCGCCCGTGGTATTTTCGGTTGTATTTTTTGGAAACCCGCCATAGAATGGCGGATCAAGGAAATACAGGTGTTGTCTCCCATCCGTTTGGAATCCATCCCTTGCGATAAAGTACGAGAGATGGCCTCGAATAGGATAACGCCGTATGTAGAAAGTGATCCCGGGTCGCGCACGGTCCTGTTGTTGCGGGACGTGAAATATCGGCTCCGTGGCGAATTCGATTTTATCGAGCCGAATCAGCGACCCAAAAAGTCGGGTTTGGTTTTGAAAGGGCAGGATAGGCCCCTTGTTCGGAAAGACGAAAAAGAAGCCAAATATGCTGCCATATTTGAGCGGCGCGTCAAAAAAGGTCCGATTTTCAAGCAACCTTATTTAGGTTATAGTGAATTTGTGTGCGCCTTTCGATTGGTCGAGCCCGACGAGCCGGCAGCGCCTTGTCCCGACGAGTTGAAGGGGGTCCGTGCATTGGGCTGGATGTTCTATGATCGGGACTACAGGGATCTGAAAAATCCCGCCCCCCTCTTCTATCGGCCCATCATGAAAGATGGAATTATCGAAGTTCCTGATCGTGAAAATAAGGAGGTCATTCGGCGATGATTCTTCAAGCATTCACAACAGGTTGCCGTCAAAAAGTCTCAGCCCCGAAGAAAGGGCGTGATAAGATGCGCCGCCCCTGGGGCGATAACCGCAGCCCGATCCCAAAAAACAGACTTTCCCAGGGCGTCTATGTGCTCTGCTGCTTTATAGTACCGGGAAGCCGCCATGTATGAAGAAGATGATTTGTTGCCAATCTCCGCGTTACAGAGTTTGTCTTTCTGTGAGAGACAGTGGGCACTGATCCATATCGAGTGCCAATGGGAAGACAATCGCTTAACCGTGGAAGGCAATCATCTTCATGAACGGGTTCACCAAAGCGAGGAGGAGACGAGAGGAGACGTGCAGACCACACGAGGACTCCGCCTCCGCTCGCTCCGACTCGGATTGACCGGACAAGCCGATGTCGTGGAATTTCATCAAACAGCACAGGGAAGGCAGGTCTATCCCGTTGAATATAAACGGGGTAGACCGAAGCCGACCCGCTGCGACGAGGTACAACTTTGCGGACAAGCCCTGTGCCTTGAGGAAATGTTGAATTGTCAAATCCCGGAAGGAGCTATCTTCTACGGACAGCCACGCCGCCGTTACCTCGTAAGCTTTGATGCTTCTTTGCGTGAAGAAACGGCGAACTTGGCAAAGCGTATGCACCTGCTCTTTAGAGCCGGAAAAACACCGCCCGCTGTCTACGAATCCAAATGTGACAATTGTGCACAATACAATTTATGTTTGCCCAAACAGACCGCCGCTACGCGTAAGCTTAGTTTATATATGCGTGAATTATTTGAACCGGAGGCAAGTGATTCCCTATGAAAAAACTTTTGAATACCTTGTATGTTACAACGCCCGGAGCTTACTTATCCAAGGAAAGCGAAACAGTCTGCATCTCTATTGAAAGCAGACCAAAAGTAAAATTGCCTCTCCAAGCTTTAGACAGCATCGTCTGCTTCGGATCTGTTGGTTGTACGCCCGACTTGATGGGCGCTTGTGCCGCCAATGACGTGAGTATCAGCTTTCTCAGTGACTGCGGGCGATTTCTCGCCAAAGTACAAGGACCGGTTGCGGGAAATGTACTCCTTAGGCGCGAACAATACCGTAAAGCAGATAATCCCGAAATAGCGGCGGACGTAGCGCGCAATTGTATCGCTGCCAAACTCACCAATTGTCGAAATATCCTTTTACGTGCACAAAGAGAACAGAACGATCCCCTCATAGCGGGGGAAATAATGGAAGGCGTCGACTATCTCGCGAATAGTATTCGAGACCTAAAGTTCCGAGATTCGGTGGACAGTATACGCGGGATTGAGGGAGACGGAGCGAGGCAATATTTTGCCTTATTTGACCATCTTATCATTGCCCAAAAAGATCATTTTAAGTTTAAAGGGCGATCCAGAAGACCACCCTTGGATCCAACGAATACGCTGCTTTCTTTTTACTACACCATCCTCGCCCATGATGTGAGGAGCGCACTGGAAACCGTAGGTTTGGATCCGGATGTCGGCTATCTGCATACGGACCGGCCGGGCAGGCCCGGACTCGCTCTTGATCTCATGGAAGAGCTGCGCCCCTACATGGTCGATCGACTTGTCCTTTCTCTGATCAATAGACGGCAGGTGCGGAACGCAGACTTCGAAATAACCCAATCCGGGGCATGCTACCTCACCGACGAAGCACGCAAAGAAATTTTGGCGGCCTATCAAAGAAGAAAACAGGAAACGATTCAGCATCCTTTTCTGAATGAAAAAATTTCTATAGGATTGGTGCCCCATGTGCAGGCCATGCTTTTTGCCCGTTATATAAGAGGAGATATGGAAGACTATCCGCCTTTTTATTGGAAATAGGAACATAAATCATGATGGTCCTTATTCCATATGACGTCAATACGCAAACAGCCTAAGGACGCCGAAGATTGAGGCAGACCGCTAAAATACTGCCCCAAGAAGAGTGCTGTCCCGACTTGATTTGGGGCGACTATAAAATTGCATTTCCCCTTGATAATGTGTAAGAATACAATCCAAGAACGGAACGCCTTGTTCTGCAGAATATCCAGTTTAATATGAATACGAACAAAGATTGTGAGTTCTAGCGCGAACCCCAAGCACCCATGAAAACCCCGGGAGGTTCGCGCTGAGCTTAACCTTATGTATAAGAACTACTTAGCGTGTTGACCAAAAACGAACAAGCGCTCTCGACGAACTTTTGGAGGAGGTTCGCGATTTACAGCACTTTTACCCAATGCTATCAGGGGTCAAAATGATAGGCTGTCGCACCCCGCGCGGGTGCGTGTATTGAAACTTCTCGAGCTCGGCCTGCTCGTCCTTATATTCTTGTCGCACCCCGCGCGGGTGCGTGTATTGAAACCGCGCTCGCCGCATCGAGTATGTCGCTCGGCATGTGTCGCACCCCGCGCGGGTGCGTGTATTGAAACGTCCTTTCCGTTTGCTCGCGCGGGGCGAGCGGATGTCGCACCCCGCGCGGGTGCGTGTATTGAAACTCCTTCGCCGCGCCGCCGAAGGCGAAATCATAAGTCGCACCCCGCGCGGGTGCGTGTATTGAAACACGCGGGAGCCGGAGGCCGATCTCCGGCTTGCGCTGTCGCACCCCGCGCGGGTGCGTGTATTGAAACTTGCCGATGATTTCCGAGAGGCTGCCCGCCTGTGTCGCACCCCGCGCGGGTGCGTGTATTGAAACAGATCGACGATCGATGTGTCGTTAAC
>JAAYJI010000214.1 GCA_012523015.1 Candidatus Hydrogenedentota bacterium | reverse complement strand
GTATCAAACGCGCCACCGATGTAATGGTCGCCGGTAAAGTCGTCGTCGTAGCCGGATATGGGGATGTTGGCAAAGGTTGTGCAGACGCCATGCGCGGCTTAGGCGCACGGGTCATCATCACCGAAATTGATCCTATTTGTGCGTTGCAGGCGGCGATGGAAGGCTATCAAGTGATGACCATGGCGCAAGCGGCACCTGTGGGCGATATTTTTGTCACCAGTACCGGATGCTGTGACGTCATCCGCGCTGAACACATGCAAACCATGAAAGATCAAGCCATTGTCTGTAACATCGGGCACTTTGATTCCGAAATTGAAGTGGCCGCCCTTGAGCAGAATCCGAAGATACGGGAAATCAATATTAAGCCGCAGGTCGATAAGTTTGTATTCGAAGACGGCAAAGAGATCATCTTGTTGGCACGGGGCCGGCTCGTCAATCTCGGATGTGCTACAGGACATCCTTCTTTTGTCATGTCCAATTCCTTCACGAACCAGACCTTGGCGCAGATTGCCTTTTTTACGGAGCCCGACAAATACGAGATCGGAAAGGTCTACACCTTGCCCAAGTATCTGGACGAAGAAGTGGCGCGGCTCCATCTTGAAAAGCTTGGCGTCGTGCTCGAAACGCTGAACCAAAAACAAGCGGACTATCTGGGCGTGCCGATCGAAGGTCCTTATAAAGCCGATACGTACCGCTATTAAACGAGTTGCCATAAAGTAGAGATGGGCTGCCCCGCATATACGAGAAGCTAAGCGTGTAGGGGTGGGGGTATGCCTATAGCCTGCGGCGCGCCTTTTCCGCTGTCCCCCTTATGATCGCCGATACCGGCGATCAGCCTTCTTTCTTGCGCACTACATACAGCGCCTCTTCGGCGCGCAGGTTGGGAAATAGCTTGGGCTGTCCCCGTTCATTCAGAAAAATTTCTTCTTCAATGTCGAACTGCAGCTCTTCGCAGAAGGCACGGAAATCTTTTACGGTAAGAACGTGACGATTGGGCGATTCATGCCAGCTGTACGGCAAATGTGCCGTAACCGGGGCCTGTCCCCAAAAAGCAAGCTTCGATCGGATACGCCAGTGCCCGAAATTGGGGAAGGTGACAATACACTTTTTTCCGATGCGCAACATTTCTTTCAATGCTTGCGCCGGATTCTTTAATACTTGCAGCGTCATGCTCAAGATTACGTAATCGAAAGAATCATCAGGAAGCTCCGCAAGACCTTTATCAATATTAGCGTGGATGACAGGCAGCCCACAGCCGATAGCGCGGATTATATTTTCTTGGTTCACTTCGATGCCCAGGCCGATAATGTTGAGGCGGCGCTGCAGCCGACACAACAACTCACCCTCACCACATCCCACATCAAGGACTCGGCTATTCTCGCGCACAAGGTTGAGGATCATGTCATAGTCAACACGCCGCGACTGAGACAGAGTCCGTTTACCGTCAGCATTGAAGCTTTCCTCATCTTGTCCATCGCAAGGCTTGGGCGGGCAATTCTTGCAGTCACGCTCAGGGTACAGCGTATGGACGAGAAAACCTGACATAAGCCGTGACAGCTCTCCAACCTCAAGCAAGAAAGCGTCATGACCTGCGTCAGAACGAATGTTGCAATAACTGACAGGCAGCCCGTTGCGGGCAAAGGCGTAGACCATTTCCTGCGACATATAAGGCGGGAAAAGCCAGTCAGAAGTAAAAGAAATCACCATGACCGGCACCCGTGCGCGACTCAATGATGCGTCAAGTGAGGACCAGCCCGCCGCAATATCAAAATAATCCATCGCCTTCGTTACATACAGATAGGTATTGGCATCAAATCGGTTAACAAAGCCGGCGCCTTGGTGATCCAGATAGGTCTCTACATTGAATTCACTCTCAAAACGATAGCCGAGTTGGTCGCCATTGCGGAGGGTGCGCCCAAACTTACGGCGCATGGACTGATCAGACAGATAGGTAATGTGCGCAAGCATACGGGCAATAGCAAGGCCTTGGCGCGGTCCTTGACCGGGCACATAATCCCCTTGTTGAAAATCCCCATCCGCTTGAATCGCGTTGCGGCCCACCGCATCAAAGGCGATCTGCTGCGCGCCCGTGGCGTGGCTTGTCGCAATAAGAATTGCTGACTGCAGCGCGTCGGGAAAGCGGGTGACCCACTCCAGCGCCTGCATACCGCCCAGAGAACCGCCCAAAACACATAAGAGCCGTTCAATGCCCAATTGCCGTACCAGCGCATATTGAACACGTACCATATCGCCAACCGTTATGACAGGGAAGTTCAGCCCATAGGGTGCTCCCGTCTTCGGGTCAATACTGGATGGCCCTGTCGTGCCTTTACAGCCTCCCAGAAAATTGGCACAGATCACATAATACCGGTCTGTGTCTATTCCTTTGCCCGGTCCGATCATGGCATCCCACCATCCCGGTTTCACATCGTCAGGGCTATGTTTACCGGCAGCGTGGGCATCGCCCGACAGGGCGTGACATACCAACACCGCATTGCTGCGCGCCTCGTTCAATTCGCCGTAGGCTTCATAGGCAACCGTAACCGGACCCAGTACGGCTCCGCTTTCCAGCGTAAAGCCATCGCGACTTTCTTCCAGAACAAGCTGGTGTGTGCGCACAATGCCCACGGAATCTGAGTGTATAGGATTGTCTGTTTTCATGGATTTCTATAGGAAGCTTATTCTAAACCAAGGCAACAATGTAGCAGCCGCCTTTGCCGGATTGAAACATAAGCACTATATCAAACACAAATGACTCTACCCCGATGGCCGCGGTAAGAGACAAAAACCCGGCTGTGTTTTGAAGAAACAAGGGATACTGCCTGTCTGCGGCCACTACTTCAGGATTGTTTTTTACAAGATCTTTACTGCTGAGAAAGATGCAGGGCTTGATCAAAATCTTCCAAGATATCCGCGATGTCTTCCAGTCCCACCGATACACGGATGAAGGCAGGTGAGATACCGGCGCCATGTTGTTCTTCCGGCGATAACTGCTGATGCGTCGTCGTCGCAGGATGAATGACCAGCGTCCGCGCATCCAATATATTGGCCAGATGGGAGGCAAGTTGGCAGCTGTTAATGAATTTCACAGCGGCATCGGAACCACCCTTGATGCCAAATCCCAAAATAGCGCCCTGACCGGCAGGCAAATATTTCTGAGAGCGCTCATAATCACGGTGACTCGGCAGACCGGGATAATTGACCCAGTCCACAGCAGGATGTCCTTCCAGATGACGCGCCACGGCAAGGGCGTTTTCACTGTGTCGCGGCACACGCAAATGCAAGGTTTCAAGACCCTGCAAAAATAAAAAGGCGTTAAACGGCGACAGGCACGCGCCCATATCGCGCAGCAGCGTCACCCGTGCTTTCAAGATATAACTGATATTTCCAACGGGCTTAAAAGTTTCATAAAATTTCATACCATGATAACTGGCGCAGGGTTCGGTCAGCTCCGGAAACTTACCATTGTTCCAGTCGAAACGGCCGCTGTCTACAAT
>JAAYJI010000213.1 GCA_012523015.1 Candidatus Hydrogenedentota bacterium | reverse complement strand
GGATAATAGCGGTCCTGCGCCTCACCTTATGTAACAATTCCAAGGCTAAATCTGAGTTAAATCATAGCTTGCATTTCGGTCTTGATATTGTCTACAATGTTAATTATAACGAACGGTAGGTAGTACGCGAATAAATCGTTATTTTTTTTTGGTTGTTCTATATACCTACTATTCAGTATAGAGCGAGATCACGCTGAGACTAACCCGGAATATTCATCTCAGCTGCGACCTAAACGTGTTGTGTAAACGAGGCGTGACGACTATCAGCTGTCGTTGTCGCCCCAATTCAATAACCGATGTAGAAAGGGAGATGCCCATGGCAACCGAAGAAAAGAAAAGCATGAGTTCTTTGATGACGGAAACACGGAGTTTTCCTGCGCCGGCGGAGATAGTGGAAAAAGCCGCTATCAAGACTTGGGATGAATTTCAAAAGATGTGGGAAGCTTCGATCGAGAACCCGGACGCTTTCTGGATCGAGCAGGCAACTAAAGAATTGACATGGTTCAAAGCGCCGACAAAATCCTTGGAATATGTGTGGGACACAGAGAACCGGCAAATCGAACATACGTGGTTTAAAGACGGTGAGCTCAACGTCTCGTACAATTGCCTCGACCGGCACTTGGGCACGGCCCGGGAAAATAAAGTGGCGCTGATCTTTCAGGGTGAACCTGAAGATGATGTGATTAAAATGACGTATCGCGAACTGTACACGGAAGTGTGCAAATGCGCCAACGTTCTGAAAAGTCTGGGCGTGAAAAAAGGCGACCGGGTTTGCATTTATTTGCCGATGATCATTGAATTGCCCATCGTCATGCTCGCCTGCACTCGTATCGGCGCCATTCACAGTATTGTTTTTGGCGGATTCAGCGCAGATGCCATTGCTACCCGTGTTGGTGATGCCTCGTGCAAACTGCTGATCACTTCGAATGTGTCGCTCCGTTCGGGCAAACACATTGGTCTGAAAGCCATTGCTGATGAGGCCATGGAAAAGGACGACTGCGCGAGCATCGAACATTGTATCGTTGTGAAGCGCAATGAAGAACCCTGCGCCATGAAAGACGGCCGTGATCTGTGGTACGACGATTTGATGGCCAAGGCGGACACGGTCTGTGAGCCGGAATCCATGAACGCAGAAGATCCGCTTTTCATTCTGTACACTTCAGGCTCTACGGGCAAACCCAAAGGCGTGGTTCATACGACAGGCGGCTATTTGCTGCAAGTTGCCATGAGTCACAAATATGTCTTTGATTTGCGCGAGGATGACATCTACTGGTGTACGGCGGATATTGGCTGGGTAACGGGGCACAGCTATATTGTCTATGGTCCTCTTGCCAATGGCGCCACGTCGTTGATGTTCGAAGGAGTGCCTACGTATCCGGATGCGGGCCGATTCTGGCACATAGTCGATAAATTCAAATGCAACCAATTCTATACAGCACCTACGGCGATCCGTGCGCTGATCCAAAAAGGTGACGACTGGGTCAACAAATATGACCTCGGTTCGCTGCGCATCTTAGGGTCTGTAGGTGAGCCGATCAATCCGGAAGCGTGGATGTGGTATTACACAGTGGTCGGCAAGAGCCGCTGCCCGATCATGGACACGTGGTGGCAGACCGAGACGGGCGGATTCATGATTTCCGGCTTGCCTATGATGACGCTGAAGCCGGGCAGTGCCAACCGTCCCTTTTTCGGCGTTGATACGGTCATTCTCCGTGACGACCGCACCGAAGTGGGTGTGAATGAAGGCGGCAAACTCTGTATTCGCAAGCCGTGGCCCGGTATGATGCGCACCATGTGGGGCGATCATGACCGCTTTATCGATACCTATTTCACTATGTACAACGACCTGTATTTCTCCGGTGACGGCTGCCGTATTGACGAAGACGGTGACTATTGGCTCATGGGTCGTATTGATGATGTGGTGAATGTGTCGGGTCATCGTATCGGTACGGCTGAAGTTGAAAGCGCGCTGGTGAGCCACGCGAAGGTGGCGGAAGCGGCAGTGGCGCCCATGCCCCATGAAATCAAAGGTCAAGCGCTGTACGCCTACGTGACGCTCGTGAGCGGTGTGGAAGAAAGCGAAGCGTTGCGCAAGGAGTTGGTCATGCATGTACGCAGTGAGATCGGTCCCATTGCAGCGCCGGACGTGGTGCAGTTTGCGCCTGCTCTTCCCAAGACCCGTTCCGGTAAAATTATGCGCCGTATTTTGCGTAAGATCGCTGAAAATGCTGTGGACGAGATTGGCGACACGACCACCTTGGCCGACCCCTCTGTGGTTGATGCCTTGGTGGCAGAGCACAGCCGTCTGATCCAAAAATAACCCCTCTTCGAGCGGTAACGCTGTACGCCTATTTTTTAGGGGAGTTGGTGTCCGCGCGGCATCAACTCCCTTTTATGATGACGGTCTTCAATCGTGTGGATTTCATACTCAACTGAAGGAGAGTAAATATTATGGCATCGGAACAGCATGGCAATCGCTGGCTGATTGTAGTAGGTGCGTTGATCATCCAAGTCAGTCTGGGCGCCGTTTATATTTGGAGCGTGTTTCAGACTCCTTTGCGCGGCGTCTTCAAGGGCTGGACAGAAGCACAAGTCACCTATCCTGCGCAAATCGTGTTGGCGGTTTTTGCGCTTGCCGTCATTTTTGGAGGACGTATTCAGGATAAACTGGGGCCGCGCTTGGTGGGAACCATTGGCGGTGTTATTCTTGGTGTCGGTCTGATCCTTGCCAAATACACGGTAGCCTTTTCATCGGAAACAACGGCGTTGCTCTGGCTGATCATGAGTTTTTCCGTGCTCGGCGGCGTGGGTATCGGCATGGCCTATGTCTGCCCGATCGCGACCTGTGTGAAATGGTTTCCCGATAAACGAGGTCTGATCAGCGGTCTTGCTGTGGCAGGTTTTGGCGCGGGCGCTTTCTTTTTTGCACCCTTGGCGCGCACTTTAATTTCCGGCGGTCATTACCAATTGTTTGGCGCGAATCTTTTCCCCTTACCCGCCATTGGCGTGTTCAACACCTTTTTCGTTCTCGGCGTTCTTTTCTTAGTTGCTGTCGTCTTTGGCGCCCAGTTATTGAAGAATCCGCCTGCCGGTTATGCGCCTGCCGGTTGGACGCCGCCGCAGCCTGCTGATGTTTCCGGCGCGGTGAAGGTCGATTTCACGCCTACAGAAATGTTGAAGACGCCTATGTTCTGGATCTTATGGCTCACCTATTTTGCGGGATGCGCCGCCGGTCTGCAAGTGATTATGAAAGCCTCGCCTATCTGGCAGTCTTTCAGCATGACTTCCGTTACCGACCTGCCCGTTCATCAAGACGTCTTTGTGAACATTGTATCGGCGGGGGCGACGGCCGTCGCCATTCTCGCCATTTTCAATGCAATCGGCCGTATTTTTTGGGGAAAAGTCTCCGATAATCTGGGTCGTAAAACGACGCTCATCTTGATGTTCGTCGTGTGTGGCTGTGTGATGATCGCCTTGGATTGGATGCGCGCCTATCCGCTGTTTTTACTGGGCTCTTGCATAGTGGGTTTATGTTTTGGCGGTTATCTGGCATTGTACCCGGCGGTGACGGCAGACTTTTACGGAACCCGTCATATTGGCGTGAATTACGGGTGGATGTTTACGGCCTATGGCGCGGGCGGATTGGTCGGTCCCTTCCTTGCAGCGTATTTGATGAAAGCTTCGCAAAGCATCGAATATCTCGTGGCAGAAGGGTCAGGTGAAATTGTGACGCGCAGTTTTGAGGCCGGTGATTACCGTCAGGCATTTTTTATCTCTGGAATAACCTGTCTTATCGCGGCGGCGGTGATGCTCTTTCTGAAAGCGCCCACGGCCTCGGCGAAAAAATAAAAGGCTTATTCTGTGCGCGGATTTGCGGGTGAGGGACGGGGAGGCGTGGCCGGGTTACGCGCCTCCCCCATGAGGCTTGTCCAAGAGCCTGTAATCCACGCTTTCGTGGACACCTTTTTCGAGATGCCGAGCGAGGACAAAGAAATAATCACTCAAGCGATTGATAAAACGGCCATAGAGGGGGGCGGTTAAGGCGGGAGCATGATCTTGAGCGGTAATAAAGCGGCGCTCGAAACAGCGGGCGGCTGCTGCGACCCTATCAGCCTGAGCGGCGAGGGGGTTTGCTGCACAGACGACGAAAGCGGCGGGCAAGGTCAAGGCTGATTCCATACGTTCTTGTTCTGCTTCTACTTTTTCCAGATGAAAGGGCTTGAGCAGGCGCTCTTTTTCCCCACGCCCGTGGGGATCGGATAAGGCGGTACCCAACAAGAAACAACAATGAAGCAAAAAGAGGAGAAAATCATGTTCCTCCCTTGCTTCCGGTCGTTGCTCAATCAATTGGGTGCGGAGCAGCGCCATGTGGGTACGCATATCGTCGAGTGCGCCCAATGCCTCCGGAATCGGATGATCTTTGCGCAGAGAGGTACCGTCTCGTATATGCGTGAATCCGCCATCTCCTGTTTTTGTGCTTATCCGGGAGGGCAGGACATCCTTTTGTTTACCAGTTGTCATCGCTATCCTCGTAGTGTCCTTGTTTCCATGCGTCGGGATCTTCCACCAGTTCTTCCCAATAGACTTGGGCAGGGATGCCTGCTGCGGCTTCCATAGCTTCCTCGGCTTCTTCTTCTTCCCAGCGCTTATATAATGCCCGTGAGATGCGGCGGTGACGGATATAAGCGAAGATCAACAATAGGGCAGCAGGCTGAAAAAAGAAACCTGACGCCATGGTTGAAATAATCGCATACTTCCACAGACTTTTTTCATAGAGATGCCAAAATTCCAAAACTTCGAGGCCTGCAATTTCTAATAATGCCTTGTGGAAAGGCTGTGAATCGAGCCGATGGATCAGTTCCCAAAATTGAGTTTCGCCCAGATAGTTGCGCAGGAATCGGGTCATCGATAAGGCTTGGGCATAGGCATCACTAAATTGCATCTGGTCGGAGGGATTATAGAAGGAAGCGTCGAGGAGGCGGTAGGGGATGATTCTCCCGTGAAGAAACATATTGGCTACCTTGAAAAGGCTCCTCCAATAAAACTCGTTGGAAAGGCTCATGGCGAGTCCTTCATTTAGCCATTGGGGCAGATTGGCATAGTCTATATTGCGGAATAGGAGGAGGTGAACCAGTTCGTGGCGCAGGGTACCGGGATAATCACCGCCGGGTTCGCGGAGTCGCGGCGCTTTCACCACGATTAAATTGTTTTGAGGCCGAGCAAGACCGGACACGGCCAATCCGGAGAAATGAACGGCGTAGCGCTTAAATTCTGTGGGCACATCACTGATGATTACATGGATGGGCGTATCACCGACAGGCAGCACTGCATCAAATTCTTGGACCGCATTTTCGAGAATCGCAAGGGTCTGTTGCGCCAGCTTCTGTTGTTTTGCCGGATATTCGATGGTGAACAAACCGTGGGTCAAGACATTTTTGTCGGGATCAATCTGTGCTGCACTGTCAATACCGCCTATGAGCAGGGCAGTCAGGATGAGGGCTTGCATGAGACGTGTGTTAATAATAAATTGCTCCTTTTTTTTGTGCAGTCGCCGGCACATGATCTCAGTTCAGATTATACGCTAGAGAAGGCGAAACGGTCTATTTGACGGCAGCGCGGGAAAGAATGATTTGAATTGTGAGGCGTTATTGCTCCATATTCTTAGCGAAGCTCCTATACCCGGAATACCTTTTTGCATTGACGTGAAGGTAAAAGGCTTCGTTACTGTTATGTAGATGTAAGCGAAGGGGTATCTTCGATACAAGGGTGCGGGCTCCGTATCCTATGGCTCTGCCCGTTGCCCGTGTATGAATGGTAGTTCTTTTTAAAGCATGTATAGGGAACCCACTATGCCGCAAAATAAATCCCATGATCAGTTTCTTTCTATTGTCGTGATTGGCGCTTCGGGCGATCTCGCCGTGAAAAAAATATTTCCCGCTCTGTTCGCGTTGTTTTGCCGGAAGCTGTTGCCGGAATCTTTTGTCTGTTACGGATATGCTCGAACCGAACTCAACGATGAGGCTTTCCGGATGTTGCTGATGGGTTCCTTGAGTTGCCGCTACACGCCGGGCGAATCGGAGTGTCGCAGCTTAATGGATGCTTTTCTGAGCCGTTGCCACTATGTTTCGGGCGGCTACGATGATCCCTTGGGTTTATTGCGGTTAAAGTCGGTCATGGAGTCCCAAGAGCAACATGATTTACCGGTAACGCGTCTTTTTTATTTGTCGGTGCCGCCCTTCCTTTTCCTGCCGACGGCACAATCCTTAAAAGAGGCGGGCATGGCAGAAGAGATTCCGGAGAAGCAGAAGCTGCGTGTAGTTGTGGAAAAACCTTTTGGCCGCGATCGCCAGTCGTCCGATGCGTTGACCCGAGACCTGCGTCATGTGTTTACGGAGGAACAAAGCTATCGCATCGATCATTATCTGGGAAAAGAAGTGGTGCAAAATTTGATGGCACTCCGTTTTGCCAATCTAATTTTTGAGCCTATATGGAATCGCAACAATATACATTACATACGGTTTTGCTGGTCAGAGGACATTGGCACGGAAGGGCGTGCCGGTTATTTTGATCATTACGGTATTATTCGTGATGTGATGCAAAATCATTTGCTGCAAATGCTTGCCTTGATAACGATGGAAGAACCTTTGAGTCTGGAACCGGAACAAGTGCGCAATGAAAAAGTGAAGGCGTTGCGTGCGGTGCAGCCGGTCCGATTTGAAGATATGGTGATTGGTCAATATACGGAAGCGAATTATAAAGGGCAGGTACAAAAGGGCTATCTGCAGGAAACAGGGGTGCCTGCAGACTCCATAACGCCCACCTATGGGGCCGCAATCTTAAAATTACGGAACCGACGCTGGGATGGTGTCCCCTTTCTTTTAAGTGCCGGTAAAGGGTTAAATACGCGACGCACCGGGATTCATATTGAGTTCCGCCATGTGCCGGGCAATATTTTTACGGCGAATTCCTCGCCTGTTCCCAACAGCCTGCGGATTCGCGTGCAGCCCGATGCGGGAGTTTCGCTCAATATCATGACGAAAGTACCGGGATTGCGCATGAGCCTTGAGAAAACGGAATTGGACTTGAGTTACGCTTCCGCCTTTAAGGAAGAAATACCCGATGCCTACGAGTCTTTGCTGCTCGATGTGATTCAAGGCGACAAAAGTTTGTTTATCCGTGCCGATGAGCTGGAGGCGGCTTGGGATATTTTTACGCCGGTGCTTCATGATTTGGAAGGCTGCGCGATTAAACCCCAGCCCTATCCTTTCGGGAGCGCAGGACCGGATTCGGCGGGAGCACTTGCCGCGCTCTACAATGCTGAATGGGCGTGAGGAATTCAGGGGGCAACACGCTTTTCAGCGTCTTTCTCCACAACATAAAAAAACCGGGAACCCCCTTTTCCAGAGGTTCCCGGCAGTAGATCAGATCAGTGTTAAGACATCAGCTTAGGCACCGGGCACTTCGCTGAGCGGAATGCCAAGGGCATCTGCAACGCCTTTGCCATAGGCGGGATCGGCTTTCAGGCAGTTGCCAATATGCCGAACTTTGATTTCGCGAGGCGCATCGCACATGTTCCGGGCTGTGTTGCCAAAGAGGGCTTCCTGCTGTTCCGGCGTCATGAGACGGAACAATTTGCCGGGCTGCGAATAGTAATCATCGTCGTCTTCACGGAAATTCCATTCGTAGGCGTCGCCATGCAAGGGAAGGGGCGGCTCTTTGAATTCAGGTTGTTCCTGCCATTCGCCGTAACTGTTGGGCTCATAGGACAGGGTGCCGCCGTAATTGCCGTCCACGCGCATGCTACCGTCACGGTGGAAGCTGTGGTAAGGACAACGGGGGCGGTTGACAGGGATGAGGTTATGGTTGACACCGAGGCGGTAGCGCTGGGTATCTCCATAGGAAAAGAGTCTGCCCTGCAGCATTTTGTCGGGGGAGAAACCAATGCCGGGAACGATATTGGCCGGGTTAAAGGCGGCCTGTTCCACGTCGGCAAAGTAGTTTTCGGGATTGCGGTTAAGCTCAAGGACGCCCACTTCGATAAGGGGATAGTCTTTTTGGGGCCATACTTTTGTGAGGTCAAAAGGATGATAGGGGCAAGTTAAGGCATCTTTTTCCGGCATGACTTGGATATACATGGTCCACTTGGGGAAGTTGCCCTTCTCGATATTGTCGTAGAGATCGCGTTGGTGGCTTTCACGGCATTTGCCGATGATTGCTTCCGCTTCTGCGTCGGTCAGGTTTTTGATTCCCTGTTGGGTGCGCAGATGGAATTTGACCCAAACTCGCTCATTTTCTGCGTTGATCATGCTAAAGGTATGACTGCCGAAGCCGTGCATATTACGGTAGGAGGCGGGGATACCGCGGTCACTCATCACCACAGTTACTTGGTGGAGTGCCTCCGGCAGCGAAGTCCAGAAGTCCCAGTTGTTCAATGCACTGCGCAGGTTGGTGCGGGGATCACGTTTTACTGCGTGGTTGAGATCCGGGAATTTGAGGGGATCGCGCAGGAAGAACACGGGCGTGTTATTGCCGACAAGGTCCCAGTTGCCTTCCTCGGTGTAGAATTTCATTGCAAAACCGCGGATATCGCGTTCGGCATCAGCAGCGCCGCGTTCGCCCGCCACGGTGGAAAAGCGCACAAAGGCTTCTGTTTCTTTGTTAATTTCAGAAAAGATTTTGGCCTTGGTGTATTTTGTAATGTCATGGGTGACGGTAAATTTACCGAAAGCGCCGGAGCCTTTCGCGTGCATACGTCGCTCGGGGATTACTTCACGGTCAAAGTGCGCGAGTTTCTCCAGGAACCAAACGTCTTGCAAGAGTTGCGGTCCGCGAGGTCCTGCCGTAGACACGTTTTGGTTATCGGCTACGGGCGCGCCAAAAGCAGTTGTTAATTTCTTTTTGTCATCTTTCATACTTGTTTTCCTTGAAAGTGTAGGGGTTTCATTAAGTTATTCCAACGCACTATATTGATCTTTAGCGCTCTATAGTTTCCCAAGGACTTCAACACGAAATGCAAAGCTGTATAAAGTGAAAGCTGTTGGGATAGCGCCAAAGTAATTGTTAATATTTTGTAGTGATGTAAAGAGCTTCGTTTCCATGGTTGGTTTGGCGGGTAGATGGAGTCTATTCCTTCCAAGTCTTTGTAAATCTATCCCGATCTTCCATGAACCATAGATTCCCAATAACGTAAAACTCCTTATAAAAAGTGATAGTACCACAAAAATAATTTTATTACAAATATAGGGGGGAGGCGGATTCAAGGTCGAAATGGAACCGGTGCAAAAAAAGGGCTTTTAAAAGGGAAAAGAGAAATAATAAGAGATCGGGTTTCCATTGAAGAGCGCCCCGAAATTGTTGCTTCCCGTACGCGTTTAGGAGACCTGGAAGGCGACACGATCATTGGTTGTGGTCAGAGCGGCACTATTGTTACTTTAGTTGATCACAAATCTTTGTACCTATTTGCTGCCCTTTGTGC
>JAAYJI010000212.1 GCA_012523015.1 Candidatus Hydrogenedentota bacterium | reverse complement strand
GGATTTCTCCATTTCGGACTGCAGCTATCACTTTCCGGTGGTCGGCCGCAGATTATTTACTTGTTGTCATATAGCACCGGAAAACACCCTGCGCAGGCGGCTGCTATATGCGTCAAGGAACGGCTTGTCCCTTACAGCTATCATTTTAGCGGCGATCCCGCGCCCTTACACGGACATGGAATGTCCGGCAATCGGGCAATAAAACGCAAAAACTCCCCGATGAAAAGCCTTTTGAGGCTCCTTATCGGGGAGGAAACATGGGGATATTACATTGCAAATATAGAAAAGGCCCGGACACGGAAAGTCCGGGCCGGCAAAAATTATTTTATGGTTCTTTGGTCAGCGCTTCGAACCCAAATCGGTGAAGCATCTCATTGCACTCATAAATTGGCCGGGTGTAGAATGAGGTGAGGATAAATTGATAGGCGACATGCTTTTCGCTCATGCCAAGCGAACACCCTGACCGGCTGATTAACGCATGGCTTATCATGGGCGGCAACTGCAGGGCGACGCAAATCGCAACGATTGATTCAATTGTGGTTTCGTATGCCTCATCATTTCGCATTCGTTGTATTGTCTTCGGCGCAAGACAGCTATCGCTGGCGAGAGCCTCTACCGTTTTACCCTTCCAAGTCATAAGGGATGTGAGCGCCCCTGAAAAGCCACCGGGCATTTTTTGCAGCACCTCAGCCACTTCTTTGGTATAATCGCAAATGGCTTTTGATCTGGCGTCAACATCATTGCTGATTTTGGAATCGCTAAAGCATGCCTCAAACACGATATCGGAGGTTGCATCACGATAGAGAACACACTCCCTGTAAAATTGCTGTCCGTATTTGTTCGCTGACTTTGGGATCGACAGGGTAAACAAAAGGCAGCATTCATCAATATGATGCCGGGCATATTGGGTCAGACAAAGATTGCCGGCGTCATCTGCCGCGATATACTTCGGATGATTCATGCAGATATGGGAATCAACAAATAAATACCGTCCGCTTTGCACTTTTTCACGCAAGGCGGGATTCATGAAGCTTTCCACAATGGCGTCGCGCTCACTGATGGAAAAGGTCTGGTTTCGCTCCAATTCTCCTTTTTTGAAGGTGTGCGGCTTGACATATCGGCCGTCAATATAAGTAAAGGTTCCGATGGCCTCCTCATATCCGAGATCAACCATGCGGATCTTGGCAGCCATCCTTGAAACCCCGAAAAAGAGCGCCAATTCATCAATGACAGGTTCCATGATATCAATCAGCGCGGAACCGGGGTAGCGCCGCATATATTCCCCGATTAGTTCCGCAGCTTTCACCTTAGCCTGGGTGAAGGGCATTTGAATTCGAGGCGTCAGCGCGTTGGCCTGCCATTCCATCCAATCTGTCGGAGTCCAAACCTTGGCGTCCTTCACGCCGCCAACCACCAGGCACTTGATCTGCGTGGCGTTTTCGTTGTATAGCCGCTCCAGCTCAAAGGCTTTTCTATGCTTGTCCCAATGCACGCATTCATGAATAATGGTATTGTTCACCGAGCCGAGAGTTCGCAGGAAGTACGCGTCGGGATCAACGAAGATCGTCCCTTTCGTCACTGGGATTGCTTTGCTGGAGCCGCTTTTTTTATCGTAATATTCAGCCTCGCAATCCGCAAAAAATATCTGTCCAAAGGTAGAAAGATCTGGAGTAATATGTTTCAACTGAAAAGAAATCCCCATGCGCTGGGTAAGCACAAGGGGATCAATCGGTGTCGGGGTATAAAGAGCCTCGGGGTAATACTGTTCAAGAAAACCGCGGGCAACGTTCTCCAACTGCTCTTTCTTAATGATCGGGACAAGGCTGTCTGACAGAGGGGCCTGCTGGTGATTGCGAACATTGTATTCCTCAATGTGGAAAATTGTAAAATC
>JAAYJI010000211.1 GCA_012523015.1 Candidatus Hydrogenedentota bacterium | reverse complement strand
TTCTCCTTATGGATTTTATAAGCTGAAGCGAGTGCGTCTTCCGGAATAATTACTTCCTCATTATCATCAGAATCAAATTTATCTGACTTTTGCCCTCTGTTTTTTATTCTGTTTTTTATATAGTCATCATACTCTTCAAATTGTCTTAAATCTTGAACACTAATGCGTTCTGGCTTTTTCTCAAGCAATGCCAAACCACGAGGTGTTATTTTAAACTTTTGCTGTCCTGTTTTTTCAAGAATGAGAGCTTTCACAAATTGACCTATTGAATTATTAATCATTATTCTGGCCCTGTTTGGTCGATCGGCCTCCAACAAAGAATATCCATTTTCGAGATATGCAGGTATCTCCTTGTATAGGTGTTCCTCGCTATCAGCGAAGAGCTTCAACACAGGCAGCATATAGTCATGTAATTTTGGGGCTTCAGCCATAGTTTTTATCTCCATTCTTAAAGCACAACGCAAAAATCAGCGGTGCGTTTTATGCGTCCGCTGATTTTACTTGTTGTGCGGTGTTGCAGACTCATTGAGCAACCTTTGTACCTGCGCAATTACAGTTCTCGGAAGATCTATATTCAAAGGTTCAACAACACTCTTGAATAATTCTAGACTCCACTTCCACGTTTCATGATAGGCTATACATAGTGCTCTAGGTTCTGCGCTGGCTGTACATGCCAGATAGCGATTATACGAGTCCTCCGAGACATCCTTTTCCAACGCACGTGAAGGTGTTGGCCAGTGTTCCGTTGCCCCTTCATTTAAACGAACCAGCTTCAAAAGATTCTCATGAGCCTTGCTCAGCAATGCCCATGCGCGAGCATGTTCGCCGCGATTCAGAAGATTGGCGCCAAAGAGCATTTGACTGATGAGGTTTAAGGCGAGTCCTTCTACCAAGGGCACACCTTCACGTGAGGGAGGCCCACCCACCAGAGCACTCGCATACTGAGACAGCTCACCTGATCGATCCAGCAAAACGGCTGCATCTAGCGAGGGAAACCACCCGTAGCCTTGCCAAGTGGAAATAATTGGTATGTCAGATTTGCGCATGAAGTGGAATTCACCGCGAATACCGTTTTCAAAAAGTGCTGTGTGATGGCCGAAATCGTCCAGAAAGTAAGCAGCAACCGGGCTGACTGCATTAAGCCACGAGCGCTGCTCGAAACTCTCGAATGAATCATCCTGGATGAATACCGCGAACTCGATGTCAGAGAACGCGTCTCCCTCTCCGGTCGCAAATGAGCCAAACATCAAAGCTGCGATCACCCATGCATCATTATGACAAGCCTCTCGGAAGCGTTCGATCATTCTTTGCTGAAGCATTCAATCTCTCTTTTCTGTTGAAAATCCCAGATCATACTGGGGATGTGCTGCATCTCTTTATTCATACGCACAACATAGATTATAAAGACTATTTTCAATAAATATTACGGAAGATGAAGTTGCTTTATTTAAAAATATCATGAATTACAGTATAAAATAAAATACGGAAATAAGGTTTATGAAACTACTCGATCAAGTTTGCGACGCCATCCGTACCGAGGAAGCCTATATCCACTGGACCAAGCAGTACATCTTCTATCACGATAAACGCTATCGTGTATCTGTATAAGCAGGTTCTGCACAAAGAAATCGGTGAACCAGGCCAAATGAAACGGGCCGAAAACCGGAGAAACCTCCGGTAGTCATGTCAAAAGAAGAGATTAAAAGAATTGTTACCAGCCATGAGCGACTCGACGCAGCCTAAGGCAAAGTTGCTTTACGGTTGCGGCTTTTTTTTGATAGAGTGTGCGCGGCTACGTGTGAAAGACAATAATTTTGACTGAAACAAGATTATGATTCGTAAACGGCAAGGGCCTGAGAAACCGCATTGTCATTTTGCTTGAGCAATTAAAACCTTTTTAGGTAACCGGCCTGAAAAAGTCAAGATTCTTGAGAAGGGCAATTTGAATGAAAGGCTTGGGGAAAGGTATCTGCCAGAAGCAGGTACGGTATCCGTATCGTGCAGGATGCGGATGAAGAACCCACTTGCAACAATAGATTCAGCATAGGTGTGCCGCTGACTTTTAATTATGGAGGTAAGGCATGGAAAAACAGTTTAGAAATTTAGTTTTTGAAGGGGGCGGGGTTAAAGGCATTGCGTATGTCGGGGCGATGCAGATTCTGGAGCAACGGGGGCACCTGGCCGGAATCAAAAGAGTTGGCGGAACAAGTGCCGGAGCGATCAACGCGCTTTTGTTTGCCCTGGGATATTCCATTCCGGAACAGCGCGACATTCTTGACTCGACCGATTTTAAGAAATTCATGGACAATTCGTTCGGCATTATAAGAGACGTCAATCGGCTCATCAAAAAATTCGGATGGAATAAAGGCGATTACTTTTTGGGCTGGATAGAAGAATTAATACAAAAAAAGATGGGTAAAAAGAAAACGACCTTTAAGGATTTAAACGATTCCGGAAAGCCGGATTTATACGTTACAGGGACAAATCTTTCGACAGGGTATTCCGAGGTTTTCTCAGCCGAGCGCCATCAAAACATGACCTTAGCCGACGCCGT
>JAAYJI010000210.1 GCA_012523015.1 Candidatus Hydrogenedentota bacterium | reverse complement strand
TCGCAGCTCCGTCAGTCCTCTTCGCCGAATACTATGATCAAAACTACAGACTTGCTGATCTTGCTGACGGCTTCTTCTTGCGTACGTGCCCCGACCCTTCCTCGCTTGATGCGGTCGTATACATCGGGACGGTTTTTCAAAAATGCCATGACATGGCTGTTCTTGATGGCATAGTTGATCTTTTGCGCAATGGATCCGGTAGCCATGGTGTAGATGGCATCGTCAATCCGGGCATAGACTACGCCCATAACTTCGCCGGTCGACGAGAAGAGCGGGCCGCCTGAATTACCGGGCTGCACCGCCGCATCAATCTGATAACTCTTTTCGTCATCCATGATCCCGGTCAGAGAACTGATAATTCCCATGGTTACCTTAGGGGCTATTCCTTGGATATCGGGAGAAGGATATCCTATGGTGAAAACGGTCTGTGCGAGCTGCGCTGTTTCGCCTGAGCCGAAGGTGACCGGAACAGCGGTTCCATCGACTTTGAGCAAGGCGAGATCCGTCTCTTCGTCCGTGGCAACGATTTTCGCCACACGGGGCTCGTGATCTTCAGCCACCACGACGGGCACCCCCTCACCGGAGGCTACATGATAATTGGTCAGGATATATCCGTCGTCTGTAATAAAGAAACCGGTACCGCTCCCTAACACGTTTATGTCATCGTCATCCTCGTCATCGTCGTCATCAGAAAAATTGATTCCATCTAAATCATCTTCGTCATACAGATCAAACACAAGTCTGACGAGTATGATAGCCATATCAAGATCGGTTGTATATGCGTTTAAGGTGCGCGACACATCTTTTACCGTAGTATAATGATAGGTTCCGCACCAATAGAGGTCACCTCGGAATTTTTCGCCGTCTGCCGTATAGGTGTTGGTCGTATCTGCCCAATAGAAGTCTTCACCGTCAAACATATACTCTTCCAAAAAATCATTCCAAGTGCCCTCGGTGCACAAAGAGCCATCTTCCATAGACTGAAATACTTTGTAGTGGACATTTTTTTTCGATTTCGAAAACACAATGGCTTTCGCTTTCTCCTGATACTCAGATTCAGAATCAGCTGATGATTGCTTGCTTCGCTCCGAGCGCGCAAGGGTCGTCGGTTTTTCTATAGTTGCTTTCGGCACACCGCCGCCGCCGCTTCCCATCACGGGAATCTCAAAGTCTTCACAAGGAAGCCCTTGTTCATCGGTAATACCTGATGCCGGGAAGTTTGTATCTACGAAAGAAAGACCATCGACGCGCTTGGAAAAGGTGACTCGTATGAGCAGCTCAACAGGACCGGGTCCGGTGATGGTGATCGGTAAACGCAGCCGTTCCTCTGCGCCGCTTTTCCAATGGTCACGGTATAATTCAACGTGCAGCTCAGACGCCACGATCTTTTCGTCCCTCGGCCGCATTTTCCATCCGTCACCTTGGGGTGTGAAGGTTGCCAAGCGCACAGGACCGCCCGGCGGCAACACATCATAGAGGCTTGGATTTTCGGGAACAATCACGCTGCCTTTAATCGTAACGGCAATGGTTCCCATTCGTTGCTTTTCATTGGGATTGCTTGCCCTAATTTCGACAGTGGTACGGTTATTAACAACCGGGTCGATAAAGACTGCAAAATCTCCATCAGCCGTGGCATGGGCGGCGATTTGCCCCCCTAAGAACAACCCGCTCCATAGCCCCAAAACCGTCAAAAAACAAATGCTCTTCTTACCCATAGGTCTAGCCCTCTGCCGCAACCGACGCTATCCTTTGCTCCGCCGCCTTGGGCCGGCCCCGGCACCCTTTCTTTCTCTAGATGCCGCCCTGCCGCGACAACGACAGCGGACCAACCAAGATCCTCTTTGTACTCACCGTTGAAATGAAAGGGCTGTTCTCAGTCCTTCTCACACGGCCGATGAGAGGTAGATCCCGGTATTTAGACCTGCAACGGTTATCGGTATTTGCTCCGGAATTTTCCGTATTATCTATCATGCTACCGACTTTCAATGCGTAATTTCAACAAAATAGCGGGGCGTTAGCGACAACAACAAAAAGCGCGGCCCGTCACGTGCAGTTTATGGCAGATCTTGAAAATTTTATCCTTGTCGACAACCGGTGACAAATGCTCGATTCACGACTGCAAATGCTCATCCAAAGCGCGGAGCAATTCCACAGCGCACGTATAATTGCGGGTATTCTTCTCCCGCCTGAGATACAAAGCGAGCTTCCCCACAAAGCGGCGGATAAGCCTGCTTGCAGATAGATCGGTCGTGAATACTTTCCGCGCTGCCTCCTGAGAAGGACCTTGCAGTACCAGCAATTCATCCAGCGTCGATATACAGCCTTTATTGCTAAAGTCGACCAAGTACATGCGGTCATTTTCCTGATACCGCGCGTAATAGCTGCCCGGCCAACTGCAAGGACTTAAAACCACCCCGAGATGATGTCCCAATAGGACATAGATACATACGAGACTAATAGGCAGCCCCCGTTTTCTTTCAAGGACCAAGGGAATATTGATGCCGTCACTGCATTCGCTTCCCTCGGGAATGACGGTCAAATACAAATGCTCAAACAGAAAGGCCGCCAAGGCTGCCGGCGTGGGCGGCTCCTTCGTTTCAAGAAAGGCGGCGGCTAAGCCTTGAATCAAGTCAGAAACAGCGGGTACGTTACGCAGTCCATTTTGAAGGCGTGACAGTATTTGCAGCGCCTCTTCCAGCTTATCAAGACCTTCCCGACGGTGCAGCCATTCTATCCAATGCTTCGTCACCTCCCGTTCATGACGATCCAAAAAGATGGTATCCAGAACAGCGTATTGCGTATCATTTAAAACAAGCTGCTGTTCCTTCACGAACTGAACAATATCCACGTCCAGAGAAGACAATTCTCCGGCTACGGCATTGCGTACCAAGGGCGATTCATCCTCCAGCAGGTGCAGGAGCGCTTTAGTTTTTGAGTTAAGTTGACTGTCCATCCGTTACAGCCTGTCGTTGCAGCTGTGCGCGCTTCGTTGTGATACGGCAATGTGTCATAAAACATTGTTTATACGTGGATAATTTCGAATGATACCGATACTTTATGATATCGTAAACTTCGTGTGCAGACCTAATAATTGATGGTCTGCTGCTGTTCTATTGCTTCAGACTGCTGCAGTGACAGATTGGTTTTATAAGTCTGAAAAATCCCATAGGCCTATAGCTCTTTTGACAGCGGCCTAATCGTATACCGTCTTGGACAACACAACAAAATCAGATGAGGAGGCTACCCGTGAAAAAAATACTCGTGGCAGGCAGTGCCAACATGGATCTTGTGGTGCGCACGGAACGGCTGCCCAAAGCGGGTGAGACGCTCATGGGCAGCGATTTCATGACCGCTTTCGGCGGCAAAGGCGCAAACCAAGCTGTTGCCGCCGCGCGGCTCGGCGGCGCTGTTCATTTTGTGGGCTGCCTTGGCAACGATGTTTTTGGAAAGCTCCACCATGCCGGGCTCAAAGAAGAGCATATTCAGCTTGAGGGCTTGAAAATTGATCACGACACGCCTACAGGCACAGCCATGATTATGCTCACCCGTTCCGGCGAAAACACCATTGTCGTTGCTCCCGGCGCTAATGATCAACTCACGCCCGAGGACATCTACGCGCAGCGTGCCCTCTTTGAAGATGCCGACGCTGTCATCAGCCAATTGGAAATCCCTTTAGAAACAGTGGAAGCGGTGTTGCGCCTTGCACGCGACTGTGAAGTTCTCTCTATTTTGGACACGGGACCTGCACGTCCGCTGCCCCCTGAAATTATCGCCCTGCCGGACATCATCTCCCCCAATGAAACAGAAACCGAAACATTAACCGACATTGCTGTGGATGATCTCGCCCGTGCAGAGGAAGCCGCGGAAGCACTGCGTTCCATGGGCGCGAAAGAAGTGGTGATCAAACTGGGCAAACTGGGCTGCCTCTATTTAGGGGAAGAACGCTATCACCAGCCCGCTTTTGAAATTGAGGCGGTGGATACGACGGGTGCCGGAGATGCCTTCACCGCCGCCCTTGCCTTGGCATGGAATACACGGTCTATGCCGGAAGCGCTCCGCTTTGCCAACGGCGCCGGCGCTTTGGCAGCCATGGTAGCAGGCGCGCAGCCTTCCATGCCCCGCCTTGACACGCTTACGCAATTTTTGGAGAAAAACAACGAACCCGGCTAAGGCGCCGTAAGGGTTTACAGACCGATCTTTGCTCTTTAATCGGCTCCGAAATCCAACCGTTATTTCAGGAGATAGCCTTCCAGACCAAAAGCATGGCCTTCGCTCCGTGCGGCTTTCCCTTTATTGAGAAAACGAAGACTGTAGGTTCCTGCCTCTAATTCCGGCAGAGATATGTACAATTGTTTGTCAGTAATGTTAGCGTTATACAAGTCAAGGGAAGGAACAAGGACTGCGCCATCTAATTCAACTTGGAAAATACCGTGATTCGGCGCACAGGCAAAGACCAGTACCAATTGTTGTTTGGCTTCCTCCGCCAGGTCTATATCTAATGCGAGGGATTCGCCCTTTTCTGCGGGATTCCACACGAGATGACCTCGCGCGAATTCGATACGCACTTGTTCGCTGACCGCGCCCGAAGAAACGCGAATCGCCTCCGTATTCTTGGCGGGTAAAACCATTTTCGACCAATCCTCATAAAGGCGGGTTTGCGCGTCCGGCAGCGCCGGAAAGGCTTTGTGCGGTTCTACTTGATACCAATAGGCTACGGATGAGAAATCATCTCCCCGCTCGGCAAACCAAGAATCGGTCACACCCGCTTCATCAAAGGTCTCCCCTTTGTGTTCGATTTCGAGGCGCAATGATTTTTGGAATACGACGGGGTCAGCAATATGCCACCGATAACAAGACGTCCGACTGTAGGATCCTCCCCCCTCCACCAAGGGCGCGCCATAATAGGGAGTAGACATTTCTCTAAAACCCCAGGCATCACAAAAGTAATCTTCCGTGCCCGTACCGCGCAGGCTCGGTTCTGTTTCACCGTCAATAAACCAAAAATCATCGCCCTCGCCCCACCAGCTAGGGGTGCGTTGACGCACACTAAGCACTGTCCCCACATAATTCCCTTTCCCTTCAATCTCAGCGATAAGATAATTTTTGCTTGCCTCGGCAGGAAATTCCTGCCGGTACATGGCATGGAAATAAGCGCTGTTTTCGGGAAGTGAATCCAGCTGCTGCCAATCTACATAATAAAATAGGGCATTCACCTTGCTCGAGCCTTCATTGGTCACGGTAATTTTGGCCGATTTCCGGAAGGGCATGGGCCAATAACAGTTGCGGGCATGACCGTAACAAGTCACCGTAACGGGCAGCGATTGCAACGGATAATCCAAGCCGTGACCCATGGCGAAAAAGTCACCTAAGGGCACTTCGACGGAAGGTGTTTCTTCGTCGTCCCAATACATACGCAGTACCAACAACTTGGAATAACCTTTATCTTCCGCAAAGACCGTGTTCCAAATATGATTAATTATGCCGGGGCCCTTCAGCGCGGCAATGGTCAAGCTTTCCCCCACGGCGATGGGCCGTGAATCACCGTTTCCATTCTCCCAATCAGGATCACTGGACGATGATCGCATAGCCCGTCCCTCCCGCACTTGAAATAAATTTTCCAAAGGGTTGGCATAAGCTTCTAAACTGAAAAGAACGCCTGTGCCAAGCAATGACAGTAGTAGAAGGCGGGCAAAGCGGCTTGTATGGGATTCCATGCTATGATCCTTTCCGTTTATTCAAAGCGCAGTGCGACAGGGCAGATTACTCAGAGAAAAATGCCGATCTGCCTCGTTATAATATACTTTCCAAGTTATAGTCAATTGTTGTGCTTCTTGAATCAAGCGGGTGACGGAGGCGACGCAGTCATTAATCTAAGGCCGTGCTCCTAGGCTTCCACAACACCTTACTTCTCTCACGATGACCCAACAACGGGCGCAGGGTCTAAACGAGTTGTGCGTATACCACTGACAGGGAGTTCCATGTTATACTATACGCGTCGCAAGCTGAGGGATGAATCAATATTTAGAAAAGGTTTTGGCATGGCTAAAGGCGATCATATCCGCGTCAAACGTATGGGCGCGCTTTACTATCATCATGGAATTGATATGGGTGACGGTACGATCATCCATTTTTCAGGCGAACTTTTCGATGATGAAAATGCCGAGGTCATACGTACCCCTGAAGAGGAATTTCTCGAAGGCAACGAAAAACGCATCGTAAGCTATGAAGACAGAGATGATCTTTTACCGATCAAAGAAACGCTGAAGCGGGCGAAGGCTAATCTCGGCAATAAGGGCTACGACCTTTTCTTCAATAATTGTGAACATTTTGCTACTTACTGCAAAACGGGCAAAAAAGAAAGCCGACAAGTGCGCAAAGCCGCTACCACCGCAGTCACGACCGCCTTGGTTGCCATGGTCGCTGTAGGCTTGTTCATAGCCGGTCAGCGCGACGCTTAATTTCAACGATCAACATAATTCTTGTTCAACCCCCAAAAGAAGATTATTCATGGTATGAAACAACAATCCCTTCCAATGACCTATAACCTGGCACTCGTTCAAATGGCCATGGATACGGATGTACAAAGCAATATTGACCGTGCCTTGGCTTGGTGCGAAAAAGCAGCAGCCCAAGGCGGACATGTGATCTGTTTGCCGGAACTCTTCGCCTCACGCTACTTTTGTCAGAAAGAGTGCGTGGAACGCTTCCAACTGGCGCAGTCTGTGGACGATCCCATGTTCGCGCGCTTCGCGGCTTTTTGCAAAGCCCATGGCGTGGTCGTGGTCGTTCCCTTTTTTGAGCGGCGCGCAGCAGGACTCTATCACAACAGCGTTATCGTCTTTGACGGCGACGGTTCGCGTTGCGGGCTATACCGAAAAATGCACATCCCCGACGACCCTGCCTATTATGAAAAGTTTTATTTCACGCCCGGCGATTTGGGCTTTTTGGCATTCGATACCTGCTTTGGCAGTATCGGCCCCCTAATTTGCTGGGATCAGTGGTATCCCGAAGCGGCGCGTATCACCGCACTTCAAGGCGCTAATACGCTGCTCTACCCCACCGCTATCGGCTGGCATCCCTATGAAAAAGAGGAATACGGCAAGACCCAATACGAATCGTGGCAAAATGTACAGCGCGGCCATGCCATCGCCAATGGGGTCTATGTGGGCGCGGCCAACCGCGTCGGCCATGAAGCCGAAGAAGGACAATCGGGCATCCAGTTTTGGGGCGGCTCCTTTATCTGCGACCCTCAAGGAAATATTTTAGCCCAAGCAAGCGATCATGAAGAAGAAGTCATACTTGCCACGGTGGATCTTGCCTTACTCGAATCGATTCGCCAAAACTGGCCCTTCTTACGGGATCGTAGAATCGATGCCTACGCCGCTATTACGCAACGCTATCTGGATCAGGGAAAGTAAGCCTTCATGAGTCCTCGAAGTACAGCCCCGTTCCAACAAAAGAAGCCCCCCTTGCGCATGCCTGCAGAATGGGAAACGCACCGCGCCACCCATCTCGCCTTTCCCGCCAACAAAAACGACTGGCCCGGCAAATTTGCGCCGGTTCGGTGGGCCTTTGTCGAGTTTATCCGACTTTTAAGCCGCAGTGAAAGGATTCTTCTTGCTGTAAACAACGATCGCGTAGATAAAGATGCACGGCGCATGTGTATCGATGCCGGTGTAGATTTGCAAGGCTTGGAGTTCGTGGAGACCGAACTGGATCGCGGATGGATGCGTGATATCTCGCCCTTCTGGGTCTTGGATCGCGACGGCGCCGTGCAAGCGCAAAACTTTCTATTCAACGGCTGGGCGAAATACGATAATCATCTGTTGGATCAACAATGGCCACGGACCATTACAAAAAGATTGGGCGTGCCCGGTCAAGAAGCGCGTTATAAGGATCGCCATGTGGTCCTGGAAGGCGGAGCCGTCGATACAAATGGCGACGGCGCCCTCTTAACCACGGAAGAATGCTTGTTGGATGAGCGCTGCCAGACGCGCAACCCCGGCTTTACCCGCCAAGATTACGAAGCCGCTTTTAAAGCACATCTCGGTATTGAAAAGGTCTTGTGGTTGGGTAAAGGGATTGCGGGCGACGATACCCATGGTCACATTGACGACATTTGCCGTTTCGTTAATCCGACAACCGTCGTCCTGTGCCAAGAAGACAACGCGAAGGACGAGAACTATCACGCGTTAAAAGAAAATGCGGAGCGACTCCAAAATGTCCGGCTTCCCCACGGGCAATCCTTGGAAGTGATCCCTCTACCCATGCCTGCGCCGCTCTATTTTAAAGATTTGCGTCTGCCCGCCAGTTATGCTAATTTTTATATCGCCAACAACTGTGTACTCGTGCCCACCTTCAATGATGAAGCAGACCGCAAGGCCTTGGGCATTTTAAATGAGCTATTTCCCGATAGACACGTGATCGGTATTCATGCCGTTGATTTACTGTGGGGTTTCGGAACACTCCACTGCCTGTCTCATGAAGAACCGGCTCCCACGACCGTTATCCCCTAACAGCGGCTGTAGGTCTACGAAACATCTGAGCAAAGAGAATATTTTCATGGAATCAATCAACCTTATTTTTGGCTGTCATGCCCATCAGCCCGTCGGCAATTTTGACTTTGTCTTTGAACGTGCTTATGCGGAATGTTATCTGCCGTTTCTGGATGTACTGGAAGAATATCCCCATGTCCGCGTTACCATGCATTTTACGGGGCCCCTTTTCGACTGGTTCGAAGAGAAGACGCCGGAATTCCTAGACCGACTGGGAATCTTTGTGCAGCGGGATCAAATTGAAATTATGGGCGGGGCTTATTATGAACCGCTGCTCTGCGCCATCCCGGAACGAGACGCATTGCGTCAGATCACGCGCATGACACAGTATTGCGAACGCCGTTTCAATCGCCGACCCCGCGGCATGTGGCTGGCTGAACGGGTATGGGAACCCCATATACCCCGTAATTTGGCGAAAGCCGGCATTGAATATACGGCGCTCGACGATTCTCATTTCCGTTATTCAGGACTTCGTCAGGAAGAGATGTTTGGCTATTACCAGACCGAAGACGAAGGGATGCCGCTAAAAATATTCCCGATCCAAGAACGATTGCGCTACCTGGTGCCCTTTCATCCTGTGGAAGAAACTATCCAATGGCTGTGGGAACAAGCCGATGAAACAGGCAAGCGCTGCGCCGTTTTACATGATGACTATGAAAAGTTCGGCGTATGGCCGGGCACCCACAAGAGTGTCTATCATGAGGGTTGGCTCAATCGCTTCTTTGCAGCGTTGACCGACAATCGGGAATGGCTGAAAACACGCACCTATGGTGAGTACCTCGACGAAAATACGGCGCTCGGCCGCACCTATATCACCTGCGCCTCCTACGATGAAATGATGACATGGGCACTGCCCACCGTTACACAGCGTGAGCTGGTCCGTGCGCGGGAAGCGCTTCAACACATCCCCCATCTGAATGAGGCATGTGCAAAATTTATGAGCGGCGGTTTCTGGCGCACCTTCCTCTCTAAATATCCAGAATCCAACAACATCCAAAAAAGGATGCTGCGGGTCAGTACGCGGCTGGAACGGCTGCGCCAAGAATATCCCAACGATCCACGTCTAGACGACGCCGACATGTACCTGCAGCGCGGACAATGTAATTGCGCCTATTGGCATGGTGTTTTCGGCGGTCTCTATCTGAATCATCTGCGCACCGCCTTGTATGAGCAACTCATTAAAGCGGAGCGGATCATGGACGAAATCGAAGCAGAACATATCCGCTACCCCCGGGTGGAGACCGTTGATTTTGACGGAGACGGTAACCTTGAGGCGATACTGGAAAATCAAGGGCTGGCACTTTTCTTTAGCCTCAACGACGGCGGAACGCTCTTCGAAATGGATTACAAAGAAAAGGCGTTCAATATTACCAATGTCCTGACACGGCGGGAAGAGGTCTACCACGAACAGATTCAGCGGGGCAATGCTGTGATAGGCTTGGAGGCGGAAGGCAATACGAGCATCCATGATTTGGTCAAGGCGAAGGAGGCAAACCTAGACCGCCTCCTTGTCTATGATCCGTGGCGGCGCGTATCCTTTCGCGATCGCTTTCTCCCAACCCAAGTGACTGCGGAAATGCTGTGGAGCGGCACAGAAAAAGAGTTGGGCTCTTTCGCACAGACCGCCTACACGATGGAGGCTGAATCGGAAAGGCTGTCCTTGTCCGCCCAAGGCAGGGTTGAAAACGGAGGCGATCAAGGAGCAACGATTCTCAAAAGCTTCACTCTTGCCCAAGGAGACGCTGGTTTTGAGGCGGACTACAGCCTTCGTTTTGCAACACCCCTCTCAGAACCTATGCTATTTGGCGTTGAACTGGTCTTTAATTTCCTGACCGGCGAGGCTCACGATCGTTATTATCACTCAAATAATGGTATAATTCAGGAAAGGCAATTGGGATCTCGGGGACAAATCCAAAAATTAACCCATATTGCAGCCAGAGATGAATGGCAGCAAATTGACTTGGGCTTTAGCTTTTCCGAACCCGCCACACTCTTCCGTTTTCCCGTGGAGACTGTCAGTCAATCAGAAGACGGACAAGAACGGGTTCACCAAGGGTGTGTACTGATACCTTGTTGGACGCTTGATTTGGGCGCCACTCATTTCAACGTCAAAATGAGTATCGACATTACGAATTTAAGTCAATAATCATTTGGTCATTTGGAAGTCAAAATTGCTGTTATTATGCAATATTGATATAATTCAGCCGTAGAGATCTGATTGAAATATTTCAGAACTGAACGAGGCCTAGGGATAACATGTACGATTGTAGTGATGATGTCGTGGTAAAAAATACGCTTGGAATTCACGCACGACCGGCGGCAGCACTTGCACGGCGCGCCTCTGAATTTCAAAGTGAAATTTATATTACCTTCATGGGTAATCGAGTCAACGCCAAAAGTATCATGGGCTTGCTGACGCTGGGTGCCGGCCGTGGAAGCCGTCTGGTGGCGTCTTGCACGGGACCCGACGCTCAAGAGGCTTTGGCGGCAGTAAAAGAAGTATTTGAGACAGGTTTCGGTGAAACCTAAATTCCTAATTTTGGACAGGAGCCTCTTTTGGAACAACAGCTTCAAGGCATTGGCGTTTCTCCCGGTATAGCCATAGCGCCCGTATTCAAGTTTTCGCGGCAGCGCTATCATGTGCCTAAATATTTTATTACCGATGTGGAGGCTGAAATTGAGCGTCTGGACAAAGCAATCCAATTGACGCGTGAAGATCTCACTACCATATACGAACAAACGGTGGCAGGCTTGGGCGAGGCACACGCAGAAATTTTCCGCGCCCACTTGATGATCCTGAGTGATGCCGCCCTGCGCGATGATATTATCGAACACCTCAATTCCGACTTTACCAATGTGGAATATTTACTGGATCAGCTGGCAAAACGCTATGTACAGGTTATGGAGTCCTTGGACGATGAACGGTTTCGGGAGCGCACCACCGACCTCTCGGACGTGGTGGATCGTCTGCAACGCCGATTGCTGGACTCAGAACGGCCCGGGCTCCATCAGCTCGAAGGGATCAGCATCATCGTAGCGAAAGACCTTTCCCCTTCTGATACGGCCACCTTAGACACGGAACACGCCATCGGTCTTCTCGTTGAAGCGGGCAGTGTTACCAGTCACTCCGCTATTTTGGCGCGCGCCTTGGAAATACCCGCTATTTTAGGGATCTCCAACGCTTTTGACGCAATCCCTGCAGAAAGCTTGCTCATTCTCGACGGAGCTGCCGGGCTTGTTATTGTCAATCCTGAACAGGCTACCATCGACAAATACGCAAGCATTCAAAAGAAACAGGCGCTTCACAAAGAAAAACTCTTCCGCATCAGTGAGGCACGGGAAGCGTGCACCGAAGACGGGGTTCCAATCTCCCTTTGCGCGAATATAGAACTTCCCTTCGAGATAGAACACAGTCTGCGCGCTAAAGCTCAGGGCATCGGTCTCTATCGAACCGAATATCTGTTCATCAACCGCAATACCCTTCCCTCGGAAGAAGAACAATACGAATCCTATTCCCATGCGGTGAAATTGCTGGCGCCCCACCCCGTCACACTGCGCACCATTGATATTGGCGGCGATAAATTTGTGGCCCATCTGCAATTGCTCAAAGAAGATAATCCGCAATTGGGATGGCGTGCCGTGCGCTTTTGTCTTGCCCGTCCCGATATTTTCAAGACCCAGCTCCGTGCCATGCTGCGTGCCAGCGTACATGGAACCATGCGCATCATGTTTCCTATGATCAGCGGCGTGGAAGAATTGAAGCAGGTGAAACGGATTGTGGCAGAAGTGCGCGAAGCACTGGACACAGAAAATATCGCCTACGATAAAAACATATCCATCGGCTCCATGGTCGAAGTACCTTCTGCCGCTGTAGTCGCCGATTTAATCGCTGAAGAATGCGATTTTTTCAGCCTGGGCAC